>VGFN01000095.1 GCA_016868875.1 Bacteroidota bacterium | reverse complement strand
TGCTCGGTGGAGGAGGGGTGGCAGGACCTATGGGATCAAATGAAATTAGCCTTGAGCCCAAACGCCCTTTCATTGAACTTTGTGGGTGTTGGTGAAATTGGCATTGATTTGTATTGGCGTCAAGATAATCTTGCCTTGCAGCAAGAGGCCTTTCTGACCCAAGTTCACGAGGCTAACCGTTTGGATTTACCGGTTTGTATCCATTCTCGGGATAGCCTTGAATTGATTTTGGAACTTACCAAAGACCTGCCTTTCCGGGGCGTTTATCATTGTTACGGAGGAACGTTGGAACAGGCCGAGGTCATCATGGAGCGTGGTCAGTACATGGGCATTGGGGGTATAGTGACCTTCAAAGCCAACCAAGGCCTTCGCGATGTTCTAAAGCGTGTAGGGCCTGATCATGTGCTGATGGAAACAGATGCCCCCTATTTGGCCCCGATTCCTCACCGTGGCCAACGGAATGAACCGGCGATGATGGCGCAGGTAGCGCAATGTTTGGGCGACCTGTGGGGAATGAGTGCGGAGGAAGCAGGGGATCGATGCACCCGGAATGCTGCCGACCTTTGGCGAATTCTTTGATGAACCTTGCTATGACCCGCTCGCCCCGATCGCATTCCTCCAGGATCCTATTGATCTATACGGGGGGCACCATTGGAATGAAAGAAAGCTCGTCAGGCTTGGTGCCGGTTTCCTTGGAGGACCTGTTGGAACAGTTACCGGATATTGATGCCTTGCCGGTGGAGTTGACCTTGGTTTCTTTGGATCGGCCGATGGACTCCTCGGATCTAAAACCGGAACATTGGGTTCAGATAGGGGAATTGATCCTCAAGCATTCTGCTGATATGGATGCTTTCTTGGTATTGCATGGCACGGATACCATGGCCTATTCGGCGGCTGCCTTGAGTTTCATGATGCAACATTTGGGAAAGCCGGTCATCTTTACCGGATCTCAACTACCCTTGGGTCATCCACGCTCTGATGCGGCATCGCATTGGATGAGCGCTTTGGAAGTGGCCATGGCCTTAGGTCCTGACGGCCTGCCCAGAGTCCCGGAGATTGCCTTGTACTTCAATCATGCTTTGTTCCGTGGCAACAGGGTGCGCAAACTGCACGCCATGGGCTTTGATGCGTTTGATTCGCCGAATTATCCTGTCCTTGCCAGGGCCGGAACCCGCATTGAATATGCAGAGGAGGCTATTGGGCAAGGAATTCCGGGTCAACCCTTTCAACAGGGGCGTCCCGCCTGGTTTCCTGCCTTGGATCAAGGGGTCCTATCGCTCAAATTGTTTCCGGGCTTGAGGCCCGATTTGTGGGAAGTTGCCCTGCATGACCCTACGGTCAAGGCTGTTTTGGTAGAAGCTTACGGTGCAGGGAATATTCCGGCGGATGGGGACTTATCGGAACTTTTGAGAGCCTTTGTTCAGCGAGGTGGACATTTGATCGCCCTTAGTCAATGCGTCGGTGGGCAGGTGGACTTGACCCGTTACCAAAGCGGCCGTCGATTGTTGGATTTGGGGGCCATATCGGGGATGGATATGACCTTCGAAGCGGCTTTGACCAAGACCATGCATTTGCTCGGTACTGGTGGCAGTGATTTCAGGGAGGCCTTCGGTCAATCCATCGCCGGAGAGCTGGGCAACTGAACAGCCCTTGCGGGCCAATTCACTTAGGATGCGGAGAGAGAGGGATTCGAACCCTCGATACGGTTTCCCGTATACACACTTTCCAGGCGTGCTCCTTCAACCACTCGGACACCTCTCCTTGGCCTTGTTGGGGACGCGAATTTACGACCAAAAGTAGCCTTTCCACACTGTGGTGGCTTTGGTCCATTGCATTCGAAGGAGACGTTTCGACAAAACGCCCAGATGAAGCAACCCCATCCTGGGCAAGAGGGATGGAAAATGTTTGCGGTAAAAGAGCTTTTTGCTGCGGTGGAAGTGGTAATCGCTGTAGGCACTGCGGTCATGATGACGGTGACCGCTACCGGCTGAGGCCCCCTCCAAATGAACGCAAGTGGCGATGGTCGAAGGGAAAACCAGCACAGGCCCCTTTTCAAGGAGCCGGCAAAGCATATCCAATTCCTCGAAATACAAGAAATAAGTGGGGTCCATGGACCAATCCAAAGCCTGCAAGGCCATTGGATTCAGCATGAGGGCAGCCCCTGAAGGATAATCAAGGACCTCCAGGGACTCGCCAGCCGTATAGAGCACAGACTGCGGGGTTGTCGCTTGGTTCAATGGCAAGCCGTATCCTCTGCGAAGGTGCCATCGGGTTCCTGCGCTTTGGAGACTGCGGTTCGGATGCAGCAAAGTGGCACCGGCCATCACGCTCACAGCTTGATCCGTGCGGTCCAAGGGGGATGCCGATCGCAGGGTTTGGGCAAGGCGGTAAAGGCTGTCCGGGTCCAGGAAGGCATCGTTGTTCAAAAGCAAAACACCGAGGAAATCCGTGCGCTCTAAGTCCTTGCGTAGATCGGCCAAACCAAGATTATTGGCATGAGAAAATCCATGATTCTCCCCTTGAAGACGATGAAAGGAGTGGAAATTATCCGAAGCAATGAACGCAGGGGCATCCCCATCCATGCTGTTATCCACCAACCTCAAAGCGATCCGCACCCCTTGTTGCTGCGCCAAGGCATCCAAGCATTGTTGGGTGACAGCAGGATGCTGATAATGAATCACGACGACACCCACCACCCCCAAGACCGAAGGGGGAATGGAAGCTAAAGTCGTTGAATACAAAGTGTTTAGTGAATGCATTAACGTCTCGTGGCGGTAACAAACCATTGGTGGGTCAGGAAATCATCTGCCCAACCCAGGGTCATTCGACTGAGGATCGGTCGGAAACGTGGTCCTTTTTGATAAGCTATGGCAGTAATTACTTTGATGTTACAATACTGATCTTTATCCGGAATCTCGGCAGCATTTCGACGAGCAAAAAATCGCAGATGCGTCTTGTCCAAAATCCCATCCTCGGTGTATCCAAAATCACCCATCCCCCATATTTTCCACATCACCGAAATTTCTCGAATATTGGGGATGGAAATCAAAAGCCTTCCTCCTGGCTTCAAATACGTTGACCATTGCCGCAGGGTGCGCCATGGATCCACCAAGTGTTCCAAAATATCCGGACACAGCAGAATGTCGAACTGCGAACACTGCAAGGCCACGGGGGCTTGATTGAGATCGGCCCAATGAAAT
The DNA here is from genome assembly GCA_016868875.1 of Bacteroidota bacterium. Lineage (GTDB taxonomy): Bacteria > Bacteroidota > Bacteroidia > UBA7662 > UBA7662 > SYHX01. The sequence continues at coordinate 931 of VGFN01000095.1, read as the reverse complement.
TCGTCCAAGGCGGCCTCCCTTTGGGCGGTATGGGGCAAATCAAAAAGTTCCACGCCGGCCACATAGGCTGCGCGGCCCACTGTTTTGGCATAGGCCAAGGTAAAACCTCCCCCCGCACCGAGCTCAAGGATGCTTTGCCCCTCGATATCCCCAAGAAAGGCCAGGATATCGGTCCTCGCATGGCGGTAATAATCCTCAGGCTTGTGTTGGTAAAAGGGAGAAGGGCTTGTCATGATCATGGGTTTGTGGCCAACAGAAGGCGGTAGGTACGGAGCCATAAAGCCAGGGTCAAAATACTTTGAACAAGGGTCGCTGCCGCATAGACTTGGATTGCCAATTCCCAGCCAAAATGCTGCGAGCCAAAGGCTACGCCTCCCATCAAAATTCCTTGAACAGCCACATCCACTACGATGAGTTGCTTGGCTTGTCCTTGGGACAGAATCGCATGGCTCAAGCTCCAATTCACCGCTTTGAAAATATCGGCGATGCATTGCAAGGGCAGGAGCATGACCATCGGCCCAAAATCCGAGGAAAACAACAGCGGAATGGCTTGGAATCGGAAGGCCATCAAAACCAAAGCGAAGAGCGTCACCAATCCCCCGCTCGCCAGGACGCTCTGCATCGAATGTCGAAGAAATCCTTCGCGATTTCGTTGTTGAGAAAGGATGGGCAAAAAATGCGAGGACAAGAGGGTTGCAATGACCGGAATCCATAGGTTTCCAAGGCGTTGAAGTCCTTCCCAGTATCCGACTTCGTTCATGTCGTATTGCTTCATCATGATGCTGCGAATCACCACCAAAGTGATTTGGCTTGCAGCCACCGAATACAAGGACAAGGCCACCATAGGCCAGGGTGACTTCAACGATTGACCATCGGGATAAGGCAACTTGCGGAAGAGCGAAGTAAAGTTCCAAACCTCCTTGGCGCGAAG
>VGFN01000094.1 GCA_016868875.1 Bacteroidota bacterium | reverse complement strand
GTGTCCGTCAAGACGGCGGCTGCCAATTCTCCTCCGCTCAGTACGTAATCTCCTACAGAAATTTCCATGGTGCACAAATGCTCGCGGACTCGTTCGTCCACTCCTTTGTAATGCCCGCAGAGGATAATGAGATTGCCCTCCAGGGCAAGGCGATTGCACAGGGATTGGTCCAACGGAATTCCATCAGGGCTCATGTAGATGACCTCATGGTACGTCCTTTCTGAACGAAGATGTTCAATGCAGCGATCGATGGGCTCCACCATCATGACCATGCCCGCCCCACCACCGTAGGGTGCATCATCAATGGCCTTGTATTTGCCTGTGGCGTAATCCCGCAGGTTATGCACCACGATTTGGGCCAGACCTTTGGCTTGAGCTCTGCCCAAGATGCTATGGCTTGTCAGGCTGCCCAACAATTCAGGAACGGCGGCTATAATGTCAATCCTCGTCATGAGGTTCTTGGGGTAGGGATACAGGGTCTTCCCCGCTGTGGGGGTTCAGGTACAGGTCCAGCAAGCCCTCTGGCAATTGGCATTCCAATTCTTGGCGATCGGCATTCCACTTTTTGACAAATTCGGGCACCATCGGCAGGTAAACCGCTTGGGAACCGACCATGAATTCGAGGAAATCTTGGGGTGGACGATGATGCAAGCGCACGATTTGGCCCAAAGACCCCGTTGCCATGTCCACCAAAGTGGCTCCCTGCAGGGCTTCGGGACTGACCAAACCCCAACCTTGTTCCGAGGTTGCGCTGTTCGCCTTGAGGGGCTTTTGGACATTTTCGAGAGCGATGGCCGCCTGGAACAGGGGACGCCCTTGTTCGGGGTTAAGGATATTATCCAATTTGATCAATATTCCGTGTGGAATTCGATGCCGGAATTCCAAACAGCGAAACGGTGTCCATCGACCTCCCAATTCTACCCAACAATGGGCGGGATTTCGAGGAAGCCGGGAAATTTGAATTTGAGGATCCAAATGGGCCAAAAGAATCCCATGCAGGCCATGGGCCTTCTCAATTCTACCAATAATTGTGGACCCTGGAGGCAACATAGGACGTCAACCTTGAAAATCAATGAAGGCCAAGAGCGTGCAGAAGCAACGAAGCTCCCAAGAACGGGTCACCCGGTTCTGGAACGACTTATTCGGCTGAAGGAGCCTCGTCTTCGGTCGCAGGAGCAGCTTCTTCAGCAGGAGCAGCTTCTTCAGCAGGAGCAGCTTCTTCGGCTGCAGGAGCAGCTTCTTCAGCAGCAGGTGCAGCTTCTTCGGCGGCAGGTGCAGCGACTTCCTCGATGACCTCTTCGACGACTTCTTCGCCGGCGGCTTCACGGGCAGCAGCAACGGCAGCAGCTTCCGAAGCAGCGGATAACTCCGAACGCTTGCGCAACAAGGCGGCTTCGCGTTCGCTGTTCACCTTGACTTCAGCTTGGAAGGCAGCTTTGCGCTTCTGTTCACTGCTGGCTTTGAGGTTGTCCACCTTGGATTGCACCTTGGCATCGCGGGTAACCATCCACTCGGCAAAGCGTTGGTCCGCGGTTTCCTGGGTGATGGCGCCTTTGGCGACCCCATCCTGCAAGTGTTTGCGCATCATAACGCCCTTGTAGGACAAGATGGCCCGGCAGGTGTCGGTGGGCTGTGCTCCGTTTTGGAGCCATTGGACTGATTTGTCCAATTGAATGTCAATGGTGGCAGGGTTGGTGTTGGGGTTGTAGGATCCCAACCGCTCAATGAATCTCCCGTCTCTTGGAGCACGTGCATCCGCCACCACAATATGATAGAAAGGCTTACCCTTCTTACCATGACGCTGTAATCTGATTTTAGCTGGCATTGAGGCTTTTTTGAAAAATTGAGCCGCAAAGATAACCGAAATCCGTCAAGGACGGCTTCATCCTCCGAAATCAACGACCAAAAGGAGACCGCATACGGCTCATCGCCTGGCCCATGGCCCCACCGGGCATTCCACCGTTCATTTTGCGCATCATCTGCTTCATTTCTCCAAATTGCTTCAGGAGCTGATTGACATCCTGAACTTTGGTTCCTGAGCCCCTGGCAATGCGTTCCCTGCGGCTTCCATTCAAGATTTCGGGTTCTTGACGCTCACGGGGGGTCATGGACATGATGATGGCCTCGGTTTGCTTGAAGGTGTCTTCCGAAAATTCCATGTCTTTGATGGCCTTGCCGACCCCGGGGATCATCCCGAGCAAATCCTTCATGTTGCCCATCTTTTTGATCTGCTGGATTTGTTCGTAAAAATCTTGGAGGTCAAATTGATTTTTGGAAATTTTCTTTTGCAGCCTGGCGGCTTCTTCAGCGTCGATTTGCTGCTGCGCCTTTTCGACCAAAGACACGACATCACCCATGCCCAGAATTCGGTTGGCCATGCGGTCCGGGTGGAAGACATCCAGGGCCTGCAGCTTCTCGCCCGTTGACACGTACTTGATGGGTTTGCCTACGGTGTAGCTGATGGTGAGGGCGGCGCCGCCGCGGGCATCTCCGTCCATTTTGGTCAATACCACCCCATCAAAATTCAAACGCTGATTGAAGGCGGCTGCAGTGTTCACCGCATCTTGACCGGTCATGGCGTCCACCACAAACAAGGTTTGATCCGGTAACACATTGCGATGAATTTCGGCAATTTCGTTCATCATGGCTTCGTCCACGGCGAGTCGGCCCGCGGTGTCCACAAGGACCACGGAATACCCTTCGGTCTTGGCCTGTTTGACTGCTCGGGTTGCGATGCTTACCGGATTTTTTTCGTCCGGCTCGCTGTGAACCGGTACGCCGATTTGTTCACCCAGGATACGCAATTGGTCGATGGCGGCAGGACGGTACACATCGCAGGCCACCATCATAACTTTCTTGCCCTGGGATTTGAGCATCAAAGCCAATTTGCCCGTGAACGTGGTTTTACCGGAACCTTGAAGCCCGGCCATAAGGACCACCGAGGTCCCGTTGGGCTTGAGCATCAAGGGAGAAGATTGTTGACCCATAAGCCGGGTCAATTCTTCGTTCATGATTTTGACGAGCAATTGTCCAGGGGAAACATGGCGGATCACGTCCTGACCCATTGCCTTGGCCTTGACCTCCTCGGTGAATTCTTTGGCTATTTTGTAGCTCACATCCGCGTCGAGCAATGCCCGGCGGATTTCTTTCATTGTCTCGGATACATTGTTCTCGGTGATGCGTCCCTGGCCTTTGAGGGTTCGCATCGCTTGTTCAAGGCGATCGCTTAATTTATCAAACATGGGATCCTAAAGATTACAATTCAACCTCGCAAACCTCACCTTGTTCTTGGAAGCGGTGAAGAGTGTCCACCATCCGAAGCGCGTCTTTGACCGACCGAACCAGGGTAAAGAAATTCACGACTTGATGCTGGACCAAACCGTTTTTGTCGATGATGAAAAGACCGCGGTAGGGGATCATGGGACCATCGCAAATCAAATGCCCCGCTTCGTTGTAATCGTATTCCCCTGCCAAGACTCCGTACTGGGCGGTGATGGTTTTGGTAAAGTCGGAGATGAGGGGGTACGTCACTCCTTGAATACCACCATCGGCCACAGGGGTATTCAGCCAGGCTTTGTGGCTGACATCGCTATCGGTGGAGCAAGCCAAGACGGCGCAATTGCGCTTTTCAAATTCGGGCAATTGTTGCTGAAAGGCCAAGAGTTCTTTGGGGCATATGCCCGAAAAGTCCTTGGGGTAGAAGTACAAAACGATGGTCTGGCGGCCGATGAGGCTTTCGAGTTGAAAATCGGGAACGATACGATTCCCATCCACCACAGCGGGTGCACTAAAGAGGGGGGCCTTGCGGCCAACGAGTACGGACATGGTTTGGATGAAGCCGTTTGGCGGCTATTGAGGGCAAAAATAAGCCTCTCACTCCGATTATCTTTGCCAGCTGGTTGAAGGGGATGGGGCCTAGGCCCAAGTCCACCTCACACTTTTGCAGGTCCCGTAGCTCAATGGATAGAGCAACTGCCTTCTAAGCAGTAGGTTACTGGTTCGACCCCAGTCGGGATCACCACCGATATTTTGTCAACGAATATCACCTGTCAGGACGGTGTGCGGCAATGATCGCGGCGTTGAATAGGAGGTCATCAATGGTTTAACCTTGGGTAGTGAAAACGTACCAAGGCTTCGTTCAAATCTT
>VGFN01000093.1 GCA_016868875.1 Bacteroidota bacterium | reverse complement strand
TGTTAAACTTTATTCCGATTACTCTATTATTCTCAAAGTCGGCCTCGATGCCAAAGTTGATATCCAACTCTAAGCCATGAAAAAAATCTTTTTGACCATCCTAGTTCTTGCCGGAATTCATAACATCGCTTCGGCTCAATTTGCAACCCCAACCATGGCCGGCTTTAACTCTCTCCACCAAAGCCTTCATGCGTCACCGGCCACATTACCCGAATACAAATACTACCTGGCTTTGCCGCACATGGATTTTGGTGTCCATAATAATTTTGCATTGAATGATTTGTTCAACCTGGATGGTGATTCGTTAAGTTTGGATTTGTCCAAATGGACCCGCACGAATTCAGGCCCCCTGCAACTGCAACTGAATCAAAATGTCCGATTGTTGGACGTGGGCTTTGCGTTGTCTCCCAAGAATTATTTGTACTTTGGGAGTTCCGTTCAATTGAATCAAAACATTGCTTTGCCTACTGGGCTATTGCAGTTTGCCGAGGTGGGCCGCACCTTGGATATGAGCGGTCTGAATTTGAATGTAAGCGCTTGGTCCGCCTACCATGCCGGCATGGTTCAGCAAATAGGGCCCTTCACCTTGGGTATTCGATACAGCATCCTGAACGGGCTGGCCAATCTTCAGACCGTCCGCAGCAACCTCCAACTCGACATGTCATCGGACTCCATTCAAATGCATACCGACCTGGAAATGAGAGGATCGAACCTTCAGCGTCAGGATGTGAACGGTAGGCCCCTTTCGGGGGAATTTCCGGATATCTCCAGCTTGGTTCCCTTCTCGAAGAACAAGGGTCAATCCTTGGATATTGGATTGGGTTACACCTACAAAGACAAGCTTAGCCTGAATCTTTCTTTGCTTAACATCGGAAATTCCATCACCTGGCAAAGTAATTTAAGCACCTACACCTCCAATGGACAATTTCATTACACAGGCCCAATCGTCAACATGGGAGTGGATAGTGCGGGCAATGCTTTTCAAGGTATTGCGGATACCATCACGGCTCAAATCGAACAAAAGCTAGGGCTTGATACCTTAGGCTCCAGCACTTCCTACACCACCTCAATGACCCAGCAAATGTTGGTGCATTTGAACTACAGGCCTTACAAGTTCTTGGGGGTTGGATTAATTTACCGAGGTCCGTTGAACAAGGTGCAATTACTCAATGATGCCCCTACCCTTACTCCTTATGTAGACTTGCAATGGAGCCCTTACGTATCGTCGAGAATCCATTTCAGCGGTTCCTCCTACCGTAGCAGCCTGGGAGGGCTCATCGCTCTGCGATTGTGGGGAGTGCAATTGAGCGCAGGAATCGAAAGCGTCGGTATGTTGTTTAATCAGAGTACGACCCGATTCTTCCAATTCCAGGGCGGTTTGTCCCTGTGCTTTGGCAAACGCATCGGACAGAAAAGGCCGATTTCTTAAAGCCGTCCATCATAAAGATCCCGGGTTGGGTTCCGTCCACAAATCGGCCCCAGGACCCGTTGATGCCGCTGCCGGTACTGCTCCACCAATAAGCATAGGCGCCGACACCCCCGAATGTACCATCGCTTCCACGGAATCCGGCAGGAAGGCCTTGGAAGTCGAGCTCATCGCGGCCCTCCAGACCGGGGAACCAGCCGAGCTTGCCTTTGAGCTTGGCCCCTGCCTTGGTTTCTCCCCCTAGGGCATTGGTCAGCGCGGTCCATTCATCGTGGGTGGGCAGCCGCCAACCCGTTGGACAGAGACCGCGCGGATCACTCACCGCATACGCATTGTAAAGAAGTCCGAAAGTACTAATCATCATAATGTTACTATCGGGGTAGGCCCATGCGCCGGAGGTGAGTTTGGCCCAGGCTGCGTGGTCGGCGGTGCCATCGGGAATCGAATCTCCGTTGCGGTAGCGGGTGACATTCAAGTTGTGTTGCATCCACCACAGGCCCGCGATTTTGACCGCAGGGTAGTCTTGCGGGGCAGATTGCGCGGTAGTTTGCCGCGTGGATTGCGCAGTGGATTGCGCGGTTACGAATGGGCTGTGAAGGAGCAGAGCCCCAAGTGCCGTGAGCAGGGCGGCGTAACGCGTCATCATCAACATCATGCCCTAAATTATCCTGTAGAGGTCAATCTTCCAATTCCCCCTTGATGCACCTCACCGAAAACCCATAACCCCGGTTGAAAAAATACTTCTTGACCTGGTTGTTCTTGTAGAAAACATTACGCAACCAGGCATCGGTACCCGCCGTGGGGGTGCTGCTCCACCAGTTGGCGCTTTGGCCGATGGCGTTAAAGGGCGCGGCGGTTTTTTCGATATTCCAATGCACGCGGTATCCGCCGGGCAAGGCCGTGAAACCGCTGGAATTGTTGGCTTCAACAGCGTCCTCCTTCCAGCCTTCGGCGGTTTTGAGCATGGGGCCTGCGTTGACGCTTTCGGCACCTCCTAAATACTGTTGCTTGGCCACCGAATCCAACTCAAAGACCATTTCCGTCCATTCCTTGTCCGATGGCAAATGCCACCCCTTGGGGGCCAAGCCGCGGGTATCCTTGAGGGCAAACCAATTGTAAAGCTTCCCGTAAACGGCGCCGTTGGCCGAGTCGTTGTTGTAGTAGCACCAGGCAGGGGTTTCGTTCTCGGCAGCCGCGATCCAAGCCGAATCCCCTGCAGCCTGTGGTATCGTGTCCCCGTTCCGAAAGGTCACCACATCCAGATTCCGCTTCATCCAAGTTTGCGTCCCGATGGTCACCGTGGGAACGGAGGTTTCGTTTTTGGGGGACTGTGCGGCCTCGGCAGCTTCGACCATGTTTGAGGTCTGCGCTGAATTTTGAGCCTGAGCGGTGATGTTCCCTGCGCTGAGGGCTAACACCAAGACAAGGTTGGTAAATTTCATGGTGGGGGATTCTGTTCCCCAAAAATAGCGTGGGGCTGGCCCTAACTTTGGACAAACAATGGACTTAACCCTTTCTTAACGTTAAAGGATGAATTGGACGACCCTCCATTGGACGACTCTGCTAGGCGTAGCCCTTGGCGGTGCCTTGGGATCGGCGGCTAGGCTGGTCCTGTCCCAATGGCTAGGTTCAGCACACCCGGAATTGAACATGGGAACCCTCGCCGTCAATGCCTTGGGGGGATTCATCCTCGGCCTTTGGCTAAGCCTGAACGGCAACAACCAATTTCCGACGATCTCGCATCTTCCCTTGGCCTTGAACGGTGTGGTGGCCTTTGGGATCGTGGGATTCTGCGGGGGACTCACAACGTTCTCTGCCTTTGGAATGGACTTGTGGGTGTTGTTGCAACACAAAGCTTGGGGTATGGCCCTGCTCTATTCATCGGCAAGCATCGCTGTCAATTTAGCGGGCCTTGGCTTGGGCCTTGGCCTGGGGTATGTCCTCAAAAGCCTTGGGTAAAATTAGTATATTTTTTTGAAAGTCAGCGGTTTTACCTTTATTCGCAACGCGGTTCTCCTGGATTATCCGATTCTGGAAGCCCTTCGTTCGATTCTTCCCCTTTGCGATGAAATCGTTGTTGCGGTCGGAAAGTCCGAAGACAATACGCTGCAGCTGATCCAAAGCCTGGACGATCCCCGCATTCGGATCCTGCACACCGAATGGGATGATAGCCTGCGCGATGGGGGTCGAGTCCTGGCCATCGAAACCGACAAGGCCCTGGCCGCTGTTTCTCGAGAAGCGGATTGGGCGGTGTATATCCAAGGTGATGAAGTCCTGCACGAAGACGGCCTACCTGCCCTTCGCCAGGCCATGGAAGAAGCCCTGCACCGCCCCGAAATCGAAGGGCTGCTCCTGCACTACCGTCACTTTTATGCTTCCTACGATTATGTGGGCACCGATTCCCGCTGGTACCCCTTGGAGGTCCGCGTCGTCAGGCCGCATCGCGGCATCTACTCCTGGGGCGATGCCCAAGGCTTTCGTATTCAACCTCAACGCAAACTCCAGGTTATGCAAACCACGGCCTGGATGCACCATTACGGCTGGGTCCGTGAACCCGCTGCCATGCAACGCAAGCAAGAGAAGTTCCATCGCCTATGGCACGATGATGCCTGGATGCAGCAGAACATTCCGGTTGCCCAAGCATTCGATTACCACCTGCGGCCATCCAGCCTTGCGCGTTACCAAGGAACCCATCCCGCCGTCATGACCCAGCGCATTGCCCGCATCAATTGGACGTTCAACGCGGACCCATCTTACCAACGCCTCACCATCAAAGACCGCTTCAAGCAATTCGCCCTCCGCTACCTGGGCTGGGACCTCAACCACCGCAACTTTCGCCGTATCCGCTGAATCGTAAGGAACAGAGACGTTGAACGCTCCCTAA
>VGFN01000092.1 GCA_016868875.1 Bacteroidota bacterium | reverse complement strand
CAAATCCGTGACCCCGTCAGTCACCACCAACAAAGGGTTAATTCCTTGTTCAAAGACGGAGGGAACCCAATCTTCGATTCGGAGGTATTGGATGGGTGCGGCCTGGGCAACAATGCCCTGATGAAGCCCGGGGGTGAGTTGTTGTAATTTTTCGGGCGGTACTTCTTGGATTGGAATACCTCTTTGTCTCGCTTCTTGGAGAAGGTTCAGGACATGAGGGTCTCTTTTGCCACGTTGAATCCAGATACGGTTAATATCCTGCCCCGAGTCCAACAGGATTTCGACAGCATGCACTCCGGGACGAATATCCGGGTAGGACTTGGCCGGCCCGGAACGACTGCGGAAACCTCGCCCTGAATTCATAACCAATTAGGATCCGACCGCGTCAAGGCTTAGGATCCGACCGCGTCAAGGCGTTTTTGGAAGGTATCAGCCAATTTGGGTTGATTGAATTGACGGGATAGCCGAACCATTTCGCCCATTACGGCTTTGGCGGCTTGCTCATCGCGCTCGTAGAACGTGCGTTGCTTCCCGCGTAATGACCCGAAATATTGGGCTTCGGATTCGTAGGTGTTAAAGAACTGTTTCGCGAGGCGGTTGGCTTTTTTGGGAGCCCCGGCACGGTGGTAGAACTCGACAAGTTGGTAATTGTAGGGAAGGTAGGTGATCTTGGAATGAGGCATTTCACGGTCACACAAATCCATCAGTTTAATGGCATCTTTTTTGCGACCGAGTTGCAGAAGATTCTCCACCAAGCGCATGCAATTGCTACGCAGATTGATGGTCATGCGGTTGGTTTCAGGATCAATGTAAATTTCTTTTTTCATGCGGCCCCAACGAAACTTTTCGAGCATGTTCTTCAGCATGATGTCGGTAGCAACTTGGGAGGGCATGCCTTGGGAAGCAGGTACCCTCTTGGGCGTCAAACGGTACACCAAACCTTCGAGACGGAAATAATCTTCAAGACCCAGGTATTGTTCTGAACCCATGGAGACCGTCCAACATACGGGTCTTTTCCAATTGTTCTGCGCCAACAAATCCATGATGATCAAATCATTTTTCATAAGACCGTTGCGCGCAAAATTCCAGGTAATTTGACCGGGGGTACGCGCAGAATCCGCAGGGGTCACAGCGCCTTGGGCAAGAGCATTCGTAAAATCCACGGGAAGAGCGAAATTCTGTGTTGGGAAATAATTAATCATGGTGCCGCTCTGGGTGGGTAGCTTGGCAGAATTGTCGTCGCTGGCCATGAAATTCACCAACTGTTTCAGATCGTAGTACCCTTGCAGTTGGCGGTCGTAGAAAGGAATATAATCCCGGGTTCCCATGACGATTTTGTCTTGAGCGATGCTCAGGGGAATGGCTTTGCTTTGGTTGATGCTGCGACGTAAATGATCAATGTACCAATCTGTTCCCAACAAACTGAGGTTGACCACCCTCACATCGGAACGAATCCCTTCCACTTCCTGAGCATACCACAACGGATAGGTATCGTTATCGCCCATTGTGAACAGGATTGCATTGGGAGGACAGGATTCCAGGTAATTAACCGCGATATCCCTGGCAGCATATTTTCCAGAGCGGTCATGGTCATCCCAATTTTGGGCCCCCATGAGGGCCGGAACGCCCAAGGTGAGGAGCACGGACAGAGACACCGCAAGACCTTTGGCAAGGCGCGTTGCTAACAATTCATACAGGGCCATGACCCCCAGGCCAATCCAAATCGCAAAGGCATAGAAAGAGCCAACGTAGGCGTAATCCCTTTCCCGCGGTTGGAGTGGTTCAAAATTCAGGTAAATGACGATGGCAATCCCTGTGAGCAAGAAAAGGAGAAAGACGGTCCAGGCGTCTCCTTTGGCCTTTTTGAAATGAAACCAGAGCCCCAGCAGCCCCAGAATCAAAGGCAAGGCGTAATAGGTGTTGCGGGCCCGATTTCCTTGGCGGTGAGCTGGAAGTTTGGCGGAAGGTCCCACACGGGATTCGTCCAGTGCTTCGATCCCGCTAATCCAATTTCCTTTCTCGTAATCCATGCCTTGACCTTGGATGTCGTTTTGACGGCCTACGAAATTCCATAAGAAATAGCGCATGTACATATGGCCCAGTTGGTAGCTAAAGAGGAAATTCATGTTATCCGAGAAGCGAGGCTTTTCTCCATCCCGCAAATCCAGCCAGGATTTGTAGAAATCAATGTGACGTTGCTGGGTGCCCGCCCGCTTGTAGGCCCTAGGCAAGAAAGTGTTATGGGTTGGGTCGTAAATGGGGATAATATCCCGGCCTGCTTCCACGTAATTAGTTTCGCCTTTGCGGTATTTCATCGGGCCTTCTTCCTGGTCGACAACTTCTGCGGTGAAATAGGGACCGGTGAAGAGGGGACGATCACCGTATTGTTCGCGGTTGATATACGACATCAAGGTGAAGATGTCGGAGGGCTTGTTCATGTTGATGGAGGGATTCGAATGCGAACGAATCACAATCATGCTGTACGAAGAATAACCGATAATGATGAATGCGGTGCCCAGCAAAATCTGGTTCAAGACCATCAACTGACGGTGCTGGGTGTGCCACAGTCCCCAACCCATTCCCCCCACAAAAAGGATGGCGAAAAGCCAGTTTCCCGTGCCAAAGGGCAGGCCAACATTGTTGACCATCATCAATTCGAATTTGGAGGCGAGCAGCGGTAGTCCGGGAATAATCCCGTATTGGACGAAGGCAAGGGCTCCCACCGAAACCAAAAGGCTGACGATGACCCCTTCGACACTCGGTTGGTATTTGCGCAGATACACCACCAGGCATATGGCAGGGATGGCGAGCAAGTTCAGCAAGTGCACCCCTATGGACAGCCCCATCAGGTAGGCAATCAAAATAAGCCAACGGTCAGCGAACGGCTCGTCGGCAATCCGTTCCCATTTGAGGATGGCCCAGAAAACAACGGCCGTGAAGAAGGATGAAAATGCGTAAACCTCGCCTTCTACCGCCGAAAACCAAAAAGAATCCGAGAAGGTATAGGCCAAAGCACCCACCATACCCGATCCCATCAAAAGCCACATGGAAGGTCCGCTCACGGGCTCCCCGTCTTTGTCCAAGATCTTGCGCCCCAAAGCGGTAATGGTCCAGAACAGAAAGAGGATGGTGAAGGCTGAGGTGATTCCGCTCAGGAAATTGACTGACCAAGCGACATTTTCGGGGCTACCTGCCAAAAGGGTGAATATTCTACCCGTCAGCATGAAGAACGGAGCCCCGGGAGGGTGCATGATTTGCAATTTGTAGCAGGCCGAGATAAACTCACCGCAGTCCCAAAAGGAGGTGGTTGGCTCCAGGGTCAGGGTATAAACCGCAGTGGCTACGGCAAAAACCAGCCATCCGACCACATTGTTGATTTTTTGATAGTTCATTATAATCGATTATGGCCCGAAAATAGGCATAAACACCTCGAATCGGGCTATATTTACCCCTCGGTTGGGTCCTATGACCCTATTCTTTGGCCGATGGTGTAATTGGCAACACGTCTGATTTTGGTTCAGAAGAGTCTAGGTTCGAGACCTAGTCGGCCAACCAAACAAAAAGGGCTGCTCAGAGGCAGCCCTTTTTGTTATGGAATCCACTTTTAGATTCAATCCTAATACCGGTACATCTCTGTTTTGAAAGGACCGTTGAGGCCAACACCGATATAATCAGCTTGTTCTTGGTTAAGCACCTCAAGTTCCGCACCAACCTTGGACAGGTGCAGGGCGGCCACTTTCTCGTCGAGGTGTTTGGGCAGAACATAGACCTGGTTGGTGTACTGGCCTTCGTTCTTCCATAATTCGATTTGTGCCAAGGTTTGGTTGGTGAATGAATTGGACATCACGAAACTTGGGTGACCCATGGCGCATCCCAGATTCACCAAACGGCCTTCGGCAAGAATGATAATTTCTTGGCCTTCAATTTCATAAATATCCACTTGAGGCTTGACCACATATTTGGTATGCCCGAAGTTGGAATTCAACCAGGCCATGTCGATTTCGTTGTCAAAGTGTCCGATGTTGCAGACGATAGTTTTGTCTTTCATACGACGGAAATGCTTCTCGCTCACGATGTTACAATTTCCTGTGGCTGTGACGACGATATCCACTTGGTCGATAACCGTATCGAGCCTCTTGACCATGTAGCCGTCCATGGCGGCTTGCAGGGCGCAGATAGGATCAATTTCGGTAACAATAACCCTGGCTCCTGATCCACGCAGGCTTTCGGCGGTTCCTTTACCGACATCGCCATAACCGCAAACCACCGCAACCTTGCCGGCCATCATGATATCCGTGGCGCGACGGATGGCGTCCACGGCGGATTCACGGCAACCGTATTTGTTATCAAATTTGGATTTGGTCACGGAGTCGTTAACGT
>VGFN01000091.1 GCA_016868875.1 Bacteroidota bacterium | reverse complement strand
GATTGGATCATGATTGATGACAGCACCATCAACTTGGAGGGAGCAGCACAAGCAGGCCTGCAAACCTACCTCCATCCCTCCAATACCTCCCCTGTAGAAACCATGAGGCACCTGGGCCTGCTGATTACTCAATCACCGTCAGCTTGATAAAATTAGCACGGTGCACACTGCGGAGCGGCATTACCCCGGTATTGACGACCATATCACCGGATTTCAGCCAAGCGTTGGCTTTGAGTATTCGAGCCACATCATCGATGGTTTCATCCGTCGAGGTGAGTTTGTCATAATACAGGGCACGCACTCCCCACACCAAAGAAAGCCTGGTAAGCAAGGGAAGGTTGGGCGTGAAGATAATGATCCCCGATTTGGGGCGGTATGATGAAACCTGAAAGGCCGTGTATCCTGATTTGGTGAAGCCCACGATCGCTTTGGCATCCACACGCAATGCCGCCCTGGAGGCCAAATAACACAATTGATCGGAAATGAAGGTGGTGGAGTCTTGGGAAAGACGATGATCGCGGTAATAAATTTCCGATTGATCTTCCACCGTCCGAATAATACGGACCATGTATTCCACCACCTGGGATGGATGCGATCCCATCGAGGTTTCACCGGAAAGCATCAGGGCATCAGCTCCATCCAGAACAGCGTTCGCTACGTCGTTGGCTTCGGCCCGTGTAGGCATGAAATTGGTAATCATGGATTCCATCATCTGCGTTGCCACCACCACAGGCTTGCATAGATCCATGCACAATCGGACAATACGCTTTTGGATCAACGGCAGTTGTTCAATGGGGAACTCCACACCGAGGTCACCGCGGGCGATCATCACGGCATCCGAAGCACTAATAATGTTCTCGAGGTCAGCGACCGCCGCGGGTTTCTCGATTTTGGCCATCACGGGAATATCCTGACCACTGGATCGAATGATCTCCCGAAGCGCGACAATATCCGCCGCCTTGCGGACAAAGGACAAGGCAACCCAATCCAATTTGTGTTCCAATATAAAATCCAAATCCTTGCGGTCCTTCTCGGTTAAGCTGGGGAGGGCTACTTCGGTGTCCGGCAGGTTGACCCCTTTGCGAGAACTAAGCAACCCTCCAGAGACGACCTCCATTTCGATACGGTCTTTGGCGTTGCTGGATAAAGCTTTGAATTTCAATTTACCATCGTCCAAAAGCAACAAATCACCGGGTCGGATATCCTGAGGCAATTGGATGTAATTGATATAGATCTCATCTTTGCTACCAAGGCAAGGTTGGGTCACCAAGGCCAATCGATCACCCGGCTCAAAGAGCAGGCCGCCTTGGGGCATTTCCCCAATTCGAATCTTGGGGCCTTGCAAGTCACCCAGAATACCTACCGTGGTGCCTAGCTCTTCGTTGAGCGCGCGGATGTCCACAATAACCCTGCGCAGAATTTCGTAATCGGCATGCGAAAAATTTAATCGTAATACATTAGCGCCGGCCAGAATCAAGCTTTTGAGTTGGGCCTTTTCGAAACTCGCTGGCCCCAAGGTGGCAATGATTTTGGTTTGCCTAACTGCCTTTTCCAACTCCTCCAGGGATTTCATATTCATGGTTTCTTTTTTCTTTGGGTTCTTGTAAACTGGGCGCAAATTGAAGTGAAATCATAGCCTGGGAACCTAGGCGCGATGTAATATCGGCCGCAAAATTCACTCCCTCCAAATTTCCAATTTTCCGATGCAAAAGTACGTCGCTGAATTCCTCGGCCTCCTTGGGCCAGGTCAACAAATAATTAAAATTTCTCATAGCAGGCAGCAGGAGACCCAAGGAGCCCCTGTTGGCCACCAGGCACAATGGAGCCGTGTAGAGTTCAAGCTCCTGAAAGAATAGCTGGAAATATGAAATATCGGAGGAGTCTTGGTTGGATTGCTCGTCGTTTTCCACCGGGTTCGATGGAGTTAAATTGCCTTGGGAGGGAAATGCCAGCTCGGCATCTCTTCGGCTTCGGACCAATTTCCATCCAAGACCCTTGTTCAGGCCTCCTGCCAAGGCATAGGGGGCAAGGGTGCTGTCCAAGCCCAAAACGGCTAAATCAGCCTCTAAACTCAATTTGTGGACCTTGCGAGCCATTGCGCAAAGGTACTAAGTCCTATTGGTTAGGATGAATGATGAAGTTCACGGAATTTCGTGTAATATTGCAGTCCAAATTAACCCAGAACCACATGTCTGATATTGCCAGTAAAGTTCGTTCCATCATCGTTGACAAATTGGGAGTGGATGAGAACGAAGTGACCCCGGAAGCAAGCTTTACCAATGATTTGGGGGCTGATTCCCTTGATACCGTTGAATTGATCATGGAATTCGAGAAAGAATTCAATCTTTCCATTCCGGACGACCAAGCGGAAAACATTCAAACCGTGGGCCAAGCGATCACCTACTTGGAAGCCAACGCCAAATAAACTTATTTTCCAAACCGTGGAACACTTAAGCCACGGAAATCCATTGCGTATGCGTAGAGTCGTTGTCACAGGCCTAGGGGCCCTTACGCCTCTGGGTAATTCCGTACAAGATTATTGGAATGGGCTGGTCCAAGGCCGCAGCGGTGCGGCTCCCATTACCCGTTTCGACGCTTCCAAATTCCGTACGCAATTTGCGGCCGAGGTCAAAGGGTTCGACCCAGAAAACCATATGGACCGCAAAGAAGCCCGCAAAATGGACCCCTATACCCATTACGCGATGGTCACTGCGGAAGAGGCCTTCATGGATGCCGGTCTGCACCAATTCAAAATCGATGGGGAAAGAGCCGGAGTCATCTGGGGCTCAGGAATCGGAGGGTTATACACCGTATTCCATGAATTCAAAAGCTACTTTGAAGGCGATGGAATACCCAAATTCAACCCATTTTTTGTCCCCAAAATGATTTCGGACATCGCCGCAGGCTACCTGTCCATTCAATACGGCTTCCACGGGCCCAACTACACCACTGTTTCCGCCTGCGCTTCCTCCAACAACGCGATCATCGACGCCTTCAATTACATCCGTTGGGGGGTGGCCGATTTGTTTATCACCGGGGGGTCCGAGGCTGCGGTTAACGAGCCGGGGGTCGCGGGCTTTAATGCCATGAAAGCCCTTTCAGAGCGCAACGATGATCCGGCCACGGCCAGCCGACCCTTTGATTTGAACCGGGACGGGTTTGTCTTGGGCGAAGGAGGCGCCGCCCTCATTCTCGAGTCCCTTGACCATGCTTTGGCGAGGGGTGCCCGTATTTATGCCGAAATAGGCGGGGCCGGCTTATCCGCAGATGCCCACCACATTACTGCCCCGCATCCCGAAGGCCTAGGGGCAACTCTGGTCATGCGCAATGCGTTGCGCGATGCAGGTCTTGTGCCCTCGGAGATCGATTACATCAATGTCCACGGAACTTCCACCCCGTTGGGCGACCTCTCCGAAATCAAAGCCATCCAAAACGTTTTCGGAGAAGATGCTTACCGCCTCAACGTTTCCTCCACCAAATCCATGACCGGGCATCTGCTGGGAGCGGCCGGAGCGGCCGAGGCCGTGGCCTCCATTCTCGCGATTGTGCACGGCACAGTACCACCGACCATCAACCATTTCACCGACGACCCCGCCTTTGATCCCCGCATCAATTTGACCTTCAACGCCCCGCAGTCCAGAACCGTGCGCGCCGCCTTGAGCAATACCTTCGGTTTCGGGGGTCATAACACCTCGGTGGTGTTCAAAGCCTACCAGGCTTAATGCCCCTGCTTTCCGTCTTACGCAGCCGCAGTGCGCCCCAAAAGAGCCTGGAGCAACACATTCGCTCCCTGACAGGTCTTCGGATTCGTCAGCTGGATCTCTACGAATTGGCATTCACCCACCCTTTGGTGCATGGCCAGAAAACCCTGAGCTTTCATAGCACCAACCAGCGTCTTGAATTTCTGGGTGATGCCGTTCTGGACCTGGTGGTCGCCGAATTTCTGTTCAGAAAATTCCCTTTTAAGCAGGAAGGATTCCTCACCGATATGCGATCCAAAGTCGTCAACGGGGAGTTTCTGGATCAACTTGGACGAAAATTGGGGTTGGATGAAATTTTATGCGAAACATCCCTGAGGCTGTACGAAAGGGAGGGCGAGAGCCGAACCCCTCATCATCTATTGAAACAACTCAGAAGCAAAGGTTCGGTGGCAGACGCCTTTGAGGCCTTTGTGGGGGCGCTGTACCTGGATCGTGGCCTGAAAGACACGCGTTCATGGCTAGAAAACCGCATCCTTGAACCTCAGGTTGATTGGGAAGAGTTGGCCCTTAGCGGATCCAACCCCAAAAGCCGTTTGCTGGAATGGGCCCAAAAACACAGGGCGCAATACCGAATGGATTGTCAAGAAATCGAGTCAGGAAAGGGGCCCCACAAATCCATGCT
>VGFN01000090.1 GCA_016868875.1 Bacteroidota bacterium | reverse complement strand
CCACAAGGCAAGGTCTTGCCCACCGCCAAATCCCAAGCCTGCGCAAGAGAATTTTCCTGGGTATAATTAGCCCCCATCGATCTCCATAAATTGCGCGCATAAACTGACCCATGTTCAATGTCGCGGCTTTCTTGGCTCAATCGTAACACAGTCCCCCAGTACGGATCCTTAATGGCTGTTGCATAAGGTTCTAAATTCCTTTTGGAAAATTCAGCAACCAAGGCATGGCTCTCCTGAATCTGAACCGTCGCTCGTTGACAACTCTGCACCCAACCCGGAAATCGGGCCTCAAGCAGTGGAGTCACAAGGTTCCGGAGATAATTACGGTCATAGGCCATCGAATCATTACTAGCATCATGCCTGAATTGTATGGCCTTGTCCCGGGCATAGGCTTCCAACTCCGAAGGCATGATCTCCAACCAGGGTCGCCATAGTTCACTGTTGGATTGCAATCCGCTCAAGCGTTGCATGTTACGACCCTTGAGGAGGGCAAGCAGGATTGTTTCGGCCTGATCCATCGCATGATGAGCCGTGGCCACGATGGCAGCGGCGTATTTCCCTCGCGGGGCAGACAATTCGCGTAATGCTTGGTATCGAAAACGACGTGCCGCATCCTGCAGGTTCCTACCCTGCTGTTGAATTTCCTTATTCCAATCTTCGGGAACCTTAAGCGATTCCAGCATCAAACCGTGTTGAGCGGCAAGTTCGGCCACCAACAGTGCATCTTGATTGGAGTCCTCTTCCCGAAGCATGTAATTGCAATGAAACAAAACA
Organism: Bacteroidota bacterium; assembly: GCA_016868875.1. Lineage (GTDB taxonomy): Bacteria > Bacteroidota > Bacteroidia > UBA7662 > UBA7662 > SYHX01. The sequence goes on along the minus strand of VGFN01000090.1, from coordinate 3,617 downwards.
GGTCGTATCCCAGCCTCGAGCATCGCATGCAGCAAGGTCACGGAATCCCGTCCTCCGCTGATGCTCAACAAAACCGAACGGCGAAGGGGCCATTCCCCCATGGCATGGAGTTGACTGCGGAGGCGTTCGGCAAGAAAATGCAAAGGCTTAATTCATACGATCCAAAACTCCCATAACATCGCGCACCGCAGTGGCTGAATCGTTGACCAAAGCCATTTCGGCTTGGTTCAGCTGCAGTTCAATGATCTCTTCGATACCACGACGACCCAGTTTGACCGGCGCGCCCATGTAAATATCCTTCAATCCGTATTGACCTGTTAACCAGGCACAAACAGGGACAATTCGTTTTTGATCCCTGACGATGGCCTCCACCATTTGTGCAGCTGCAGCACCAGGCGCATACCATGCCGAGGTCCCCAGCAGGTTGACTATTTCGCCACCACCCTTCTTGGTTCTGTCAATAATGGCCTCCAATTGATCCGGTGCAATCAGCTCCGTCACGGGAATACCCCCTACGGTGGTATAGCGTGGCAACGGAACCATGGTGTCGCCATGACCACCCATTAGGACGGCTTGAATGTCTTTGGGTGAACAATCCAAAGCCTCCGCCAAAAAAGCCCGGTAACGAGCAGTATCCAGAATACCTGCCATCCCAAAGACCCTGGATGAATCCACCTTGGCAGACAAATAGGCGCAATAGGTCATGACGTCCAACGGATTGGATACCACGACCAAAATCGTATCCGGGGAATAATGCATGATCTGCTCCGTCACCGTGCGCACAATGCCTGCATTGGTTGAAATCAAATCGTCACGGCTCATCCCGGGCCTGCGCGGGATCCCAGAGGTGATCACCACCACATCACTGCCTGCGGTTTTGGAATAATCGTTGGTGGAACCTACCGTACGGGTATCGTACAAATGAATTGGGGCGGTTTGCCAGATATCGAGGGCCTTTCCTTCCGCAAAGTTCTCTTTGATGTCCAAAAGCACGACTTCGTTGGCAAGTTCGCGATGGGCGATGGCATCAGCACAGGTGGCACCGACATTGCCGGCACCTACAACGGTAATTTTCATGGAGGAGTGGGTCAAAGATGTTTAAGGAAAAATTTCCGTTCAAAATTAAGGCCAAGCAGGATTTTTTAATGAATTTGGGCCAATTCAATCCCGATTTCAAGGTATTTTTGTCAATATTCATTTTTTTTGTTCCCCTAAAACCCTTTCCCATGCTCCGTAATTGCACTGCCATGATAGCCCTCCTTTTCTTGGGCTTGATCGTTGGAAGGAATCCATTGCACGCTCAAACCGCGACCGGTGACGGTTATTGCGGATCAGGCAACGCCCCAGCAACCACCCTCCAATGGATTGAAGGCCTTAGGGCCAACGGTATCTTGGATGAATTTGCCACCGAACAGGTGCAGAACACGATTTTTCTGCCTATCAAGGCGCATTTTATAGGCAATGACCAAGGGGGTGGGCGTTATACCCTCGCGCAATTATCCCAGAACCTTTGTGAATTGAACGAGCATTACCGCACCACGGGAATTCAGTTTTTCTTGAGAGGGGATATCAATTACATCAATTCTTCGGCCTGGTACAACCTACCAAGCTTTGGAACGGCGGGAATCATCAACAATTTGCATAATGTCAGCAGGGTCATCAATGTTTATTTCTGCAACTTATCGACCCTGTCGCTATGCGGCTTTGCGAATTTCCCGGGTACGGGAGAACCTCAATCCACTTTTCGTCAGGGCGCTATTTACCTCAGCATTGGTTGCAGCGGCGCAGGGAATTCCACCTGGGCCCACGAAATGGGGCACTACCTGAGTCTGCCCCACCCCTTTCAAACCACCAGCGATGCGCCGCAAGCAGCTGGTGCTGAACGTGTTACTCGCTTGGCCAACGAAGTGGCTCCCAGGCTCCCCGCCAATTGCGCCACCGCCGGCGATCGCTTCTGCGATACCCCTGCTGATTTTCGTCCGGACCGCTGGAACTGCCCTGGCCCAAACAGCACAGAACGGGATATCAACAACGATTTGTTCAATCCGGTAGGGCGCTATTACATGAGTTATGCAGACGATGCTTGCCAAGATTCTTTTTCAGTGCAGCAGAAGGCAGCTATGCGGTCCACCGTCAGCGTAGTGAATGGTCAGGCTGGTCCCCGTTTGTACCTCACCTCTCCCCCAATTGCTACCTACGATACCATTCTCAACAGCCGGCCCACGCATCTGCATCCGGCCAACAACAGCGTCAACAATGTGCCCAACCTCACCTTCCGTTGGAACAAGGTCCCCGGCGCTACCATGTATTTGCTGCGTATCAGCCGGCTTTTCACCTTTACGGGAACCCTGATCGAAGACCGTATTGTTTACGACACCACCTACCAATACACCGGTACCGCCATCAACCCCAACGTGGATTACTACTGGTCCCTCAAAGCCATCAACCACAAGGTTACCTGCGGGAATTACTCGGCATCAAGCGCCGGGAATTACTGGAAATTTAGGACCGTGGGCGTTGCGGGGACCCAGAATCTGACCAATTCAGGGGAGTTTAGCCTCTATCCCAACCCCATGGATGGTGCCAATGGATGGATCCATCTAGACCCATCCTACGGTGATGGACAAAGCACCTTGGTGGAATGGATCGACGCCACTGGCAGAATCATCCATCGCCAAACTTTGGAAGGATCCGGAGCGCATGCGGTGGCCTTCAACAAAGGAACGATCCCAGCGGGCCTGTATCAAGTCCGGCTTTGTAACAAAACCTTCGGAAACAGAACGAGCCGTTGGATTGTTCAATAAAGCAGAATGAATCCATCCCCTTGAAAAACTTCCTTTTTTCGGCTCAATCGGCCATTCGGCTTGGAATTCTCCTCTTTTCAGGGATTCTTCAAGGCCTGCTTTTGACGGCTCAAGCCCAGGAATGCGGTACCGGACCAGCCCCCGCAAGTCATTTGTCCTACCTGGAGTCGTTAATTCCCTATTATCAAGCCCAAACCGAGGATACCAACTGGATTCGGCTCCCCGTAACAGCCCATGTTGTGCGCAGCAGCTCAGGCTTTGGGGGTATGACGGAGACCGCTGTTTATGCAACGATTTGCAACCTTAACGAGAGGTTTGCCTCCGGCAGAATTTCTTTTTACCTCAGTGAGCGCATTCGCTTCATAAACAACACAGCCTATTACGGGGCAACCTCCTACGGCCCTTTAGGCACGATGATTGATCAGGAAAATATAGCCAGAACCATCAACATCTATTATACCGATTTATCCGGCATGGGTCTTTGCGGGTTTGCCTATTATCCCCTGAGTGGGCCAGGAGGCTTCCAAAACGACGGCGCCATCGTCATGTCTTTCGGATGCTCACAACCCAATGGGACCACCCTTGCCCACGAAATGGGGCACTACCTGAGCCTGCCGCATACCTTTGATCAGACCTCCAACAATCCTTTGGACCCGAACGATGCCGAAAGGGTTACCCGAAATTTTAATGAGGTTGCCCCTCGGCTTTCGGCCAATTGTTTCACCGCCGGAGATCGCTTCTGCGATACCCCATCCGACTTCATTGCGGGTCGTTGGTCTTGCCCATCATCACGCACCGCATTGGATTTGAACA
>VGFN01000089.1 GCA_016868875.1 Bacteroidota bacterium | reverse complement strand
GTGAGTGGCTGAAACCAACAGTTTGCTAAACTGTCGTACGGGAAACTGTACCGAGGGTTCGAATCCCTCTCTCACCGCTGGGTTTCAGGAATTAGGGCCTTAGGGCCCTATTTTTGTGGGTAATTCGTCCCCTGACTGATGAAACTTCAACAACTATATACCTCTTGCCTGGCCCAAGGCGCCTATTACCTTCAGAGCGAAGGCGAGGCCGTGGTCATTGACCCGTTGCGCGATGTGGAACCCTATGTTCAGCGTGCCGAACAGGACGGGGCTCGTATTAAATACGTAATTGAAACGCATTTTCATGCCGATTTTGTTTCGGGACACCTGGATTTGGCGGCGGCGACCGGGGCTACGGTGGTTTTTGGGCCGGAGGCGAAGCCGGGGTTTGAGGCGCATATCGCCGAGGATGGGGAGGTGTTGCGGTTTGGGAAGCTGAGCCTCGAAGTTCTGCACACGCCGGGGCATACGCCGGAGAGTACCTGTTACCTGCTGCGGGACGAAGATGGTCAGCCGCATGCCCTGTTCAGCGGAGATACCCTCTTTATCGGCGATGTGGGCCGTCCCGATCTGGCCGCGGGAGCCACCGCCACGCCCCAAGAAATGGCCGCTACCCTTTACCGTTCCCTGCGTTCCAAAATCATGCCTTTGCCGGACTCGGTTTTGGTTTACCCAGCCCACGGTGCCGGTTCGGCCTGCGGCAAAAACATGAGCAAAGAGACTTTTGATACGCTAGGTCACCAAAAAGAAGTGAACTACGCCCTTCAAGAACAAATGACCGAAGAGGCCTTTGTGCAGGAATTGACCACCGGAATTGCCGCCCCACCGGCCTATTTCCCTCACAATGTGCATTTTAACAAAGCGGGTTACGAGGCCTTGGACCTTGTTTTGGACCGAGGACTCCAACCCTTGGGCCCGGTGCAATTCAAAACCCTGGCTGCCGACCCTACGGTGGTGATCCTGGATACCCGTTCGCCCTCCGCCTTTGTGCACCGGAACCTTCCCGGCTCCATTTTTATTGGGTTGGATGGGCAATTTGCGCCTTGGGTGGGCAGTGTTTTCCCCGATATCAACCAAAAATTCCTTTTGGTGGTGGAAGAAGGCCGCGAAAAGGAAGCGGTGACCCGTCTGGCCCGCGTTGGTTACCACCAGGCCTTGGGGTATTTGCAGGGTGGGGTAGCGGCCTGGCAGCAAGCCGACTTTGAAGTCCAAAGCACCGCCAGCGTGCCTGCGCAGGATGTTCCGGGTTTATTGGCCGACGGTTCTTCCTTGGTTTTGGATGCCCGTCGTCCCGGCGAGTTCAATGCGGGCCACTTGAAGCAAGCTATGCTCTATCCTTTGGACGATGTTTTGATCGTTCAACCTCCCATGCAGCCCACCCAAAAGACCTTGGTGCATTGCGCAGGGGGTTACCGTTCCCTCATTTTGGTCTCCTTGCTGGCGTCTCGGGGCTATACCAAACTGGTGAATATCGAAGGGGGGTATTCGGCTCTGCGTTCGGTAGAAGGTTTGGACCATGTGGCCGGCGCCTCTTGTTCCGCCTAGGTACGTTTTGATCCGCTTTTTCGTGTATATTTGCCGACTTTTCGGGGTGTAGCGTAGCCCGGTATCGCGCCTGCTTTGGGAGCAGGAGGCCGTCAGTTCGAATCTGGCCACCCCGACTTGGTAATCAAGGGTTTACGAACATTGGTCTCGTAGACCCTTTTTTATGAACATACAATTTGCATACAAACAGCCTTAAAAGATTTCTTCCAATAGTTTTTAACTCAACGACCCAACGAAGTAACTTCGGAAAGGCTAAACCAATTCTTATGAAATACGCTGTTTTATTGCTTGCATTGGTCTTTACAGGGTGTGGTGATGGGTCATCTACTGAGGAGGTGAAAATCGATACCGTGAACGGGCATTCAACTGAAGGCGGGTATGAGGCTTTTATGATGGATGGAAAGATAATTCAAATAGCCAAAGAGGATTTTCCTGCGGATTTGAATTGGGATGATGCTATGAAGGCATGTAAAGACCTAGGGGATGGCTGGCGTTTACCGAGTAAAAAAGAACTTGAGGCGATGCATGGACAGATTCACCTCAAAAAGAGAGGAAATTTTAAAGATGATCGTTTGTATTGGAGTAGTTCGTTGAAAGGGGTAAACGACGCTTGGAGCCTCGGTTTTGGAAGTGGACAAAGCTACGGTGGAGACCACGATGACTATAACAAGAAATACACGCGTCATGTGCGTGCCGTTCGCACTGCTCAAAAAAGTGAAAAAGAACTTAAAGGCAAACAATCTGATTAATGATTTTTATTCCTAAAATGTAATTAATAGCTGAAATTGGTCAAACAATTTGAGATAATTTATTTTCTCTTATAAGAGGTAAAGTAATTTTCTACAGCATCAAAAACATCTTCTTCCACTGTGTAAAACGCTGATTTTTTGCCTTGCGTGAGACTTTGCCCAACTCCATTGGTTATAAAAACAAATCCTAGTTTTCTTTCAGGGTCGTAGTATGCCGCGCTGATTAGTCCGTAAGCTTCACCGCAATGACCCAACATAAGGCGACTGTTGGGCAGGGCAATATCAGCGTTTGGTAACCCTGTCAAACGGTGAACACCCAGACCCCAATTTCGGAAAAGGCCGTTATAATTATTTCCATTGGAATCTTGTTCTATCCATTGACTTGAGTACATGGTATCCACTGTTGATTTTCTTAACAAGACTTTACTTTTTTTTTGTGGATTTGTGTTTAGCGATATCATTATTTTGGCGATATCCTTGGCGCTTGAACGAAGCGAGCCTTGTGGCCCTAGTCTGCCGGCATTGGTTCCGGCGATGTACCCACTTAAATTTTGTAGTTTTGGCCTTTTCCCTATGAAATTATCCATTTGGGGTAGCCATTGGCCGTCTTTTTTGCGATATAGGACTGCAACATTATTAACATTTTTAATTACTTGCGGATTGAAATAAGCCTTTAGGCCCAGGAGGTTAAAAATATTCTTTTTGCAATAATGATCAAATCTTTCGCGGGAAATCTTCTCGATAATCGTGGCAACGATAACATAGTTTATATTGGAATACTGGAAGTAGGTGCCTGGTTGATGTGGGGAATACGTTAGTTCGGAATAGTATATTCCTTCCTTATTGAGGATTTCGCATAGGTTTGGTATTGACTTTTCGTTTGTCGTGGAGGATATAAATTGGCTGTAGCTTTTGCTATCGGTAATACCAGAAGTATGGGTTAGCAGCATCCTTACGGTAATAGGATTATGAGGATAAGAAGGGTTCTGTACGGAATATCCTAAAATTTGGCTAATATCTTTATCTAAACTGCATACGTTTTTTTCAATCAATTGCATCATGGCAATTGCGGTTACTAACTTGGAAATGCTGGCGACTCGATAAAGTGTTTGGGTATTTGTTGCGATTTTGCGTGGATAATCAGATTTCCCATAGTGACTTTCTGCAATGATGTGCTCATCATTAAAAAGGACAAGCGAGCTTCCTAATAAGTCGTGTTTAAGGCTGATTTCTTGAAGCACAGGTCCGATATCATTTTGTGCATTGATTTTGCACAAGAAAATTAAGGTACATGCGCATAAAAAAATAAATTTCATCTTCATTAACTCAAAAATAAGGGTCATAATGTCTTTATTTACGTCTTGAACCTTTAACGCTGTAGTAATAAGCGTTATTTACCGGTTATTGTATAGCTTGTCCTATACCTTCGTTTAATGAAATGGGTAATACGTTTATATCGACTCGGTCATAGGGATGTGGTATGGGTATGGTTGATAAGTATGGGTATATCGTGTAATCATGTAAATGAAATTCAGCCAGATTACAGGCTTGCGGGCCATGTAGTAACTGCGGGAACTGGTCGGTCAATAGGTGCTCCAGTTACCTTTGCAATGTGTTACCAGGACGATCTCGAAGGGCGAAATCCTCTTGTCACATGGGTCACCGACTCTGCGGGCTTGTTTGACCATCGTTTTCCGTGGAAGGATAGTCCTGACAAGCTACGTTTGGTCTTGCTCGATGTACCTCCATTGCACGTTGAGCCTGCTGTGATACCGAAGATCAGTTCCCGTTTCATGAACAATTTGCGCATTGAATTGCCTGCATTGGGTTGGCTTCGGTGGCGAATGAACCTGGAGCAAATGGGAACAGGGGGATTGGCAATGATTCAAGCAGGTTCTTGGATCGAGACCCTCTATCACCCGGATTTAAGCGAGCGAATTATTCCGTGGAATTCCGTAATGCCGCTGCAAATTCAGGTGACGTACCGCCCTAGTCTTGGGGCGAGTGCGGTGATTTCTTCCCATACCTTAACAGTGCCTCCCTTGGATACCTTGGTGTGGACCTGGGCCCCTTAGGGTTTTCTTATTTCTTTTTGACTCGTTCGAGACCAA
>VGFN01000088.1 GCA_016868875.1 Bacteroidota bacterium | reverse complement strand
AGAGTTTCAAAACTTGGTTCGAGCCTATCGTTCCCAGCAAAATGGCTGGCGATGTGCTGACCATCCAAGTTCCCAGCCAGTTTTTCTACGAATGGCTGGAAGAGCATTACGTGAATCTTCTGCACAAGACCATCAAACGGGTCCTGGGGCATAGTGGTCGTTTGGAATACTCGGTGGTGATGGAACATCATCAAGGCGAAGCCCGACCCTATACTATTCAAATGCCTGGTGGGACCGGGAAGCAAAGCGGGCCCGAAGTCCAAATGCCCGTCAACATCGGACAGTCCATCAAGAATCCTTTTGTCATCCCCGGCCTCAAGAAGGTGCAGGTGGATTCACAACTGAATGCGCGTTATCGTTTTGATTCCTTTGTGGAGGGTGACTGCAACCGCCTTGCAAGGTCTGCAGGTCTCGCCGTGGCTGCCAAACCAGGGGCCACTTCCTTCAATCCCTTGATGTTGTACGGTGGAACAGGTCTTGGTAAAACCCACTTGGCCCAAGCCATCGGTAACCAGGTTCGTCAATTGTTCCCCAACAAGACGGTGCTGTACGTCAGCTCCGAGAAGTTTACCCAGCAATTTGTGGATGCCCTCAAAAGCCATTCAGCCAATGATTTCGTCCATTTTTACCAAATGATGGATGTCTTGATCTTGGACGATGTGCACAACCTCGCCAACAAAGAGAAAACCCAGGATGTCTTCTTTCATATTTTCAACCATCTCCACCAGAACGGTAAGCAATTAATCCTTACCAGCGATAGGCCCCCCAAAGATCTACGCGGTCTGGAGGATCGTTTGCTCTCCCGTTTCAAATGGGGACTCTCTGCCGACTTACAGATGCCGGACTTCGAAACCCGTTTGGCCATTCTGCAGAGCAAAATGTACGCGGACGGTATTGAATTACCTGCCGAGGTGGTGGAGTTCATTGCCCATAACATTCATTCCAATGTGCGTGAGTTGGAAGGTGCATTGACTTCCCTTATCGCCTACACCACGTTGAGTAACCGTCAAGCGGATTTGGAGCTGGCCCGTACCGTCATCAAGAATTTCACCAAGCATACCCAGACGGAGGTTTCCATCGATTCCATCCAGACCATGGTCTGTGAATATTTTGATCTGCCTGTCGATTTGTTGCGGGCAACAACCCGCAAACGGGAAGTGGTACAGGCCAGGCAAATCTCCATGTACTTCGCCAAGAAACTCACCAAATACAGCCTCAAGGCCATTGGGGATTATTTCGGCGGCAGGGACCATTCCACCGTCATCCATTCATGCCAGACGGTCGAAGATTTGATGGAAACAGATCGCAGATTCAAAGGGTTTGTGGACGATATCCTCAAGAAAATCAAGACCACTACCGTTTAATTTTACGGGGTTATGGAACCCAAAGCAGCAGCCCTGGCCAGGGGGACCCGAGATTTCGGACCTGCCCAGATGCGGCGTAGGCACTATGTTTTTGGAATCATTACCGAGGCCTTCCGTCGATACGGTTACGGGCCTTTGGAAACGCCTGCCATGGAGCAATTGGCGACCCTCACCGGGAAATACGGTGACGAAGGCGATAAACTGATTTTTCACATTCTGAACTCCGGCAATTTTGCCGAAGGAATCGAAGAAGAGGTATGGATGCACCAAAGGTCCAATCCCAAAGGCCTGGTTCCCTTAATTTCCGAAAAGGCCTTGCGTTACGATCTCACGGTGCCCTTGGCTCGCTTTGTGGCGATGAACCATTCCAAAATCGCTTGGCCTTTTAAGCGTTACCAAATTCAACCCGTTTGGCGGGCTGATCGTCCTCAGAAAGGCCGATTCAGAGAATTTGTGCAATGCGATGCCGACATCGTGGGGCAAGAGATTTCCACCTTTCACCGTGCCGAATTGCTTCGGATCTATCAAGAAGTTTTGGAAGCTTTGGGCTTTCATTCTTTTGCGGTCAAGGTGAACGATCGTCGATTACTGGCCTTGTTGGCTGCCTGGGGTGGAATCTCGGGTCGCTGGGCAGCATTAGGAATTCAGTTGGACAAATTGGATAAACAAGGTTGGGACAAAGTAGGACCGGAGCTCGTCCTATTGGGCATGCGCTCCGAAGCTGTCGAACATCTGCAGGCTGCGTTGCCCGCTTCGGACGGGGATGGCTTTGTGATGTCTTGGGAAACTTACCGCAATACGGTATCCCGGTGGATGCAGGACCCGAATTGCATCGGTGATGCGGGGTTGCGCGAACAAACCGAGTTGGCCTTGGATGAAACACAACAAATGGTGGAGGCCTATGAGCGTTTGGGGTCGAGCCCTTCGAAATTGACCTTTGATCCTTGCCTCGCCCGGGGTATAGACTATTATACCGGACCTGTGGTGGAGGTGGTAAGTCCTGCCCTCGGCTTGGGTTCCTTGGGCGGTGGGGGGTATTACAGTGGATTGACCGCGATGTTCGGTTACCCGGACTGGAAGGGGATGGGCATTAGCTTTGGGGCAGAACGTATTCTGGAAGGCATGGAGCAATTGGGTTTGTTCCGCGAGGAGGTAGGCTGGGGATTAGATATCTTATGTTATGCCACAAGTCCTGAAATGGAATTGATGGCTCAACAATGGACAGCACGTTGGCGTAGTCTGGGGCTGGCTGCGGATTGGTATGCAGGGACTGGAAAATTCAAAAAAGCCTACCAATACGCCCAACTCACCGAGACCGTGGCCCTTGTGATTTTGGGAGATAGGGAATGGGGCCAAGGGGAGGTTACGGTACAATGGATTCAGGGGGATCGTTCAATGAAGGTTCAACCGGAGCAAATCGACGCCGATTTTCTGCGTTCTGCCCTGAAGCAGGCCTAGCCTTGTTTTCGTATATCACGCTAAACCCCCAGGAACCATGCAGCCACGCCCTTCGGTTATCGCCTTGACCAACAACCTCACGGAAAAAGATTGGTACGCATTGGCCCTGGGTGAAGCCACCCTGCAGGTGCCCCATGACCGAATGCAAGAGGTTCGTGCCAATCGGGCTTTTCTCGAAGAGGGATTGCATCGCGAAGACGTGACTTGGTACGGTATTCATACCGGTTTTGGGGCTTTGTGCAATACCCGGATTGGCAAGGACCGCCTGGAAGAATTGCAGCATAATCTGGTGTTATCCCATGCCTGCGGTTGCGGTTCCGATGCAGAGCCGGAGGTGGTTCGCTTGATGCTTGCCCTCAAAGTGCATTCTTTGGCCATGGCGTATTCGGGTGTTCGTCCTGAAATTCTGGAGGCCTTGTTGGATTTCTACAACCACGATATGTTACCAGTGGTTCCTACCCAGGGCTCCTTGGGTGCATCGGGGGATTTGGCGCCGCTGGCTCATTTGGTCTTGCCTTTGTTGGGGATGGGCGAATGCGATTACCTAGGAAGCAGGATTTCTGGTCGGATGGCTTTGGAGCGCTTAGGCCGCGCAGCCCTTCAATTGGGCGCCAAGGAAGGATTAGCCTTGCTCAACGGCACACAATACATGCTGGCCTCCGGATGGGTTGCCCTAATGAAGGCCAGGCGTTTGGATCGTTGGGCGACCCTGTGCGCTGCCTTGTCCTCCGAGGCTTTCCTGGTCTCTGACCAGCCCTTTGACGAAATGATTCATCGAATCAGACCCCATGCGGGGCAAGTGCGGGCGGCGGAGCAAATGCGTATGCTTCTGGAAGGATCATTGTTACGGGAAATCCCTCGACCTGCCGTCCAGGATCCTTATGCGTTCCGTTGCATTCCTCAAGTCCACGGCACCTCCAAGCAAGTCTTGGATGCATGGGCCTCCATGCTGCTTGTGGAATCCAATGCGGTCACGGACAACCCGCTGGTGGATCATCGTTTGGGCAAAGTTTTGAGCGGTGGGAATTTTCATGGACAGGTGTTGGCCATGGCTTTTGATCATGCCGCCTTGGCCATAAGCGAATGGGCGTCTATGGCGGAACGCCGCATTTTTCTATTGTTAAGCGGGACCCGAGGACTGCCTCCCTTCCTGGCAAGAGATTCAGGGGTGGAATCCGGGTTGATGATTGCCCAATACACCGCCGCCGCCTTGGTGTCGCAGAACAAACAATTGGCGACCCCCACGGTGGTGGATACGTTGCCCTCTTCCAACGGCCAAGAAGATCATGTAAGCATGGGCGCCAACGGGGTTAATCGCCTCAGGCCGATGCTGGATAACGCCATGACCGTGCAGGCCATCGAGTGGCTTACGGCGATCAGGGCCATGAGCTATCGTCAAGAAGGCCTGGGCCCAGTCCTGCACCGCTGGGTCGCACAATACGGCGAACAGGTAACGTTACCTTCCGGTGATGCCCAATGGAGCCTCTATATACAGGCGACCTTGGACTTTATGCGTTCGATGCCGTTGGATTCGCTGGCCGTAACCACAGCCACAACCCCAAACTAATGGCCGGTAGGGACAGCCA
>VGFN01000087.1 GCA_016868875.1 Bacteroidota bacterium | reverse complement strand
GTACTTAATTGAATTTGATCTCCTGATAACTTACGCAGATCTGCAAAGACCACCTCATCGTTGAGCATGACCTTATTCCAATTGCGATAACTCATTTTCATGAAATTGGCAATGGCCTCGCAAAAGGCTTTACGCTCTTCGCCTTCTTCAAGAGCAACCGCGGTAGCAATCATTGTTTCAACAAATTGCCCGTAATGCCTTATTTTGATATTGCGTTTGGGGTAAGGTAACCTCGCATCAGGTCTGAACACCAGGCTATGTTCAGGCTTGGGATAAGGTGAATCCACGTCTACATCCTTGCCTGCCATCACGAAGAGATGATCCCATAACTTCTGCTGATAATCCGATCCTTCCTTGGACCCACCGTACAGCTGCTGCATCACCTCGATTAGGGTTTGAGCCGCTTTGTTGCGTTCCGCCTTGTCTTCGATGGTCCGTAAGTGTTCGGCCATGGAATGAATGCCCCTGCCGTATTCAGGAACGCGAAGCAGGGGTCGGACGGTATTGTACTCCATAAGGTTAGGGATAAGGAAACGATGGCGATGGAGGCGTATTACCCAAGAATTTTGGTAAGACGGGCAAATTTGAGTAGAATTTGCTTGGTTCCATGACGCTCAAAGATAATGGTCGCCTTGGTATCGGGAAAACGGCCCTCAAGCACCTCAATTCGTCCCGCTCCAAAGCGAAAATGCTCCACACTATCTCCAACCTTGAAGGAGGCAGGGTCATCCCCGGGTGGACTGGCCTCAGGGGCCTTCTTGGACGATGCATGACCGACCAAAGTCGGACCCGGGAACCGAGATGGCCCCGAGATTGGTGTGGGTTTTGACCGGGACATGGTTGAGGGGTACAAGTCCACTTTACTTGGCGCCCCTGTTCGAAGCAGCGAGGGTTGCTCCAGAAACTTAGGATCCATTTCAAAGAGAAAACGACTAGGCTCACCGTAACACAAAGTGCCAAAACGAAATCTGGTCAAGGCAAAACTAAGGCATAACCTTTGGCGGGCCCTGGTGATGGCCACATAAAACAGCCTCCTTTCCTCTTCCAAATCCAAACGGCTGTCGCGTGCCATGGCCGATGGAAACAAATCTTCTTCCATCCCGACCACAAAGACATGGTCAAACTCCAAGCCTTTGGCTTGATGCACCGTCATCATGCTCACATAATCCCGGTCTGCATCCTCTGTGCTATCGTCAGCAGAGGTCAACAAGGCAATATGTTGCAGAAAAGCACCAATACTGCGATCATCTTCTCCGGTTACCTCGTCCGGAACGGCTTCGTCCGATTCACAAAATTCTTCGATGGCATTAAGCAATTCCTCTACGTTCTGAAGGCGATTCACCCCTTCTATGGTGGTATCGCTTTGCAGCTCCGCATGCAGGCCCGATTGCTTCCAAACTAGCCTCGCCAAGGCAATTGCGTTATCCCTTTGCGCAGCTACGGCCCAAACCTGAACAGCCCTCGCAAAATCCGACATTTTGCGACCGGCAGCTCCCAAAGTCTTTCCCAAGGGATGTCCCTGCTCCATCGCAACCAGCATTTGCCACAAGGTCAACCCCTCGCGATCGGCTTCCAAAATCCATTTGTCCATGGAGGTACGACCTATGCCTCTGGCCGGGTAGTTAATGACCCTTCGCAGAGCCTCCTCATCGGCGTGATTCACCACAAGGCGCAAGTAGGCCAAGAAATCTTTGATCTCTCTGCGCTGGTAAAAACTCAGCCCCCCGATCACCTTATAGGGAATATTCTGCCTGCGCAATGCTTCCTCGAAGGCCCTGGACTGGGCATTGGTCCGGTAAAGGATGGCGAAGTCCTTGTTGCTCAAGCGAAATTGATGCTTGGCCGCATGCAACTCGGCCGCAATTAACCTGCCCTCCTCGTTATCGCTAACACATCGCAATAAGCGGATTTTATCGCCTGCGGTATTCTGCGTCCACAATTCCTTGGGAATTTGTTTGTTGTTTTGGGAAATAACGGATCCCGAAGCGCCCACAATATTGCCGGTGGAACGGTAATTCTGTTCCAGCCTAAAGGTCTGTAGCTCAGGATAATCCCGGTGAACATTCAAAATGTTATCAATCACGGCCCCGCGGAAGGCATAAATACTCTGAGCGTCATCGCCTACCAAGCAAATGTTACGATGCATGGCAGATAGTAAGCGAACGATGCGGTATTGAACCCTGTTGGTGTCCTGGAACTCATCCACCAAAACGTGTTTGAATTGCACTTGGTAGTAATTCAAAACCTCGGGGTATTGCTCTAGGAGTTTGAAGATATTCAAAAGTAAATCATCAAAATCCATCGCCCCCGATCGGTGGCAACGCTCTACGTAGGTTCGATAAACCTCCACAAATCGAGGCCTACCGGCTGCCTTATCGCCTGCGATGAGGGAGGCGTCTTCTGCATATTCCTCCACCAAGATCATGGAGTTCTTGGCCGACGAAATACGAGCATAGAGGTTGGAGGCCTTGTAATGGGCATCGTCCAAGTCCAGCTCCCGAACAATGTTCTTGATGAGGGATTTGCTATCGTCCGCATCGTAAATAGTGAAATTGGTGGGATACCCCAACAATTCAGCATGACGACGAAGGATTCTGGCAAAAACCGAGTGAAACGTCCCCATCCACAGGGATTTGGCTCGCGGACCAATCAAAGCCTCGATGCGTTCCCTCATTTCCCCAGCCGCCTTGTTCGTAAAAGTGAGGGCCAAGATTTGAAAAGGGTCTTCGCCTTGTTCGATCAAATGCGCTATGCGGTAGGTCAAAACCCGTGTTTTGCCGGATCCGGCGCCTGCAATGATCATCACAGGACCCTCGCTGCATTCCACCGCAGCCCTCTGGGCAGGGTTCAAGTCATCCAACCAATTCACGGCACGAATTTAATTCAACACCGCCCCTTTCCGCCGAAACTAAACCAAGGATTCCACTATACTCAGCCATGTTCAATGGCTTTGCGTTGCACTAGGCTCTGCAATACTAATTGGCGCGCGGCAAGAACAAAACCCGTTGACCCCAGTCCAAAAGAGCCTGTTCATCGACAACCCTTCGATGAGCCAGGGCGTACAAGGCTTGTCTTTGCCGATACAATTCCCAGACCTTTATTTCCACTTGCGCTTTGGTGAGGTTTCGAAACATAGGCCTTCGTTCAGTACCCATTGATACACGGCGAACCAACTCATCCACCGGAATATCCAACCATAGCACCCGGGCATGTTGGAGCATACGATCCATGTTATGCAATACAGCCCCTCCACCTGTGGCCAGAACCAAAGCATCGCGGCTATGGAATGCCTCCAAACATTGGGTTTCCATCTCCCTGAAAAAAGCTTCCCCTTTGAGCGTAAAAATCTCATTCACCGACATCCCCGATCGTTGAACAATAGCTGAATCCAAATCCTCAAAGGCATACCCAAGGATCCTGGCGAGTAACCTTCCGGAACTGCTTTTGCCGCTCCCTGGCATACCCACCAAATAAATCCTTGGAGGCCTGCAACGCAGTTCATTGGTTGGCATTTTATACGTTGAGTTTCACCCTGGGGTCCAAGACCGTGTACAGCCAATCCACCACGTTGTTAATCAGGATAAAGAGAAAACCAGACCATAGGACGACTCCCATAACCACAGGCAAATCAAAGACCATCAAAGCGTCCACCGTCATCTTCCCCATTCCCTTCCAACCGAAAACATATTCCACAAAAACTGCCCCCGCCAACAAAGAAGATAGCCAACCTGACAAGGCCGTAACAACGGGATTCAAAGCGTTGGGCATCACATGCCGCTTCCAGATCTGGAATTTCGATAAGCCTTTGGCTTGGGCCGTACGAATATAATCTTGCTGCAAAACATCGCCCACCGAATCTTGGGTCAATTGCACCACCACGGCCAATGGCCGAATGCCCAACGTCAAGGCAGGAAGCAGAAGATTCTTCCATTGCAGTTGAGGTCCGTTCCAAGGATCCAATTCCCAGAGGTGCCCGCTCATCGGTAAACCAGTCCAGGGGCCCCACACATAACCCAACAGGTAAGCCAACAATAAACTTACCAAAAATGATGGCGCCGCTACACCGGCCATCGACAAACCCATGAGCAGGGATCGAAGCCAGCCGGAACGGGTGTAGGCTGCCAAGGTCCCCATCGCAATACCCATCAAAGTGGCCAGGATCATGGCCGTAACCGCCAAAACCAGGGTTCCCTCAAAGGAATCCATCACCATGGTCACCACATCGCGGCGACTTTGATAGGATTTGCCTAGATATGGAACCTTGAGAACCAGGGCCTTGCTTGAACCCATGGAAAACAAAGGCAAGGACCTGATCGGGATATCCCCAATCGGATACACCGACAAAGGGGATAAATCATTCAAAAAATGCAGGTAGCGTTCCCCCCAAGGCAAATCCAGGCCCAGTTCGGTCCGAATTTCCTGGAGGGTTTCAGGATCAGATCGTTGACCCAAGGTCATTTGG
>VGFN01000086.1 GCA_016868875.1 Bacteroidota bacterium | reverse complement strand
CGTATTTGGTGATTAGTGTTGGGGAACTCTGCCTTTCTCCCATAGGGTTATCGCTGATGACCAAATTATCTCCATTGCGCATGCAGGGTCTGATGATGGGCATGTGGTTTTTGGCTTCGGCCTACGGTCAATACGTCGCTGGATTGTTGGGTGCGGGCATGTCCCTGAGTGACCAGGCCAGTACGGTCCATGATAAACTCATGGCCTATACCAGCGGTTACCTCCAATTGGGCTACTACGCCTTGGCAGCCGCCCTCATCCTGGCCCTGCTCAACCGCCCCATGAAGCGGATGATGCAAGGCATTCACTAAGGCTGCACGATCAACTTCAAGCGAAGACTGCGTCCGTCGCGTAGGGTCAGGGTTCCATAATACAAGCCCGGTGACCACTGGGCCACGAGAACTCGGACTTGTCTTTCCTGACCATTTTCCATACCCAATGGATCCGTAAAGTCATTGGCGTCGATCAAGCGTCCACCCGCATCACGCCATTCCAAACTTTGGACCTCCATTTCCTCACCCCACTGAAGCAAGGCCTCCGAATGGGCGGGATTTGGGTACAGGGTCAATCCTGTTGAGAGAGCATCATTCAATCCAACCGAAGTAAAGACACGGCAAGTGGTATCGTTGGCATTGTTGGTCTGACCAGGAACAGGACCCGTGTAGGCACAAAGACGATGCGTACCACCCACCGTTGGCCTCCAACGACCTGTGAAGATGTGATGAATGGTATCGTTAGGCTGTATGGAACGGGAAAGAGTATTGGCATCCACCAAAATCCCGTTCACCGTATAACTGACCAAATAACTGTTGATTGCATTGGCAGAAAAATTTCGAATGACCACCTTCACGTTATGATCTTGGTTCAATGTTGGAGCGGTGGGCGTCAACAATTGGGCTACCCCAATATCGGGAACATTCAAAGGGGTATTTCCTATCACGATACTGTCGATACCAACTCCTTCCTCAGTCGCCGAGCCGTCCGAACTAAACACAAAACGCATAAGGACCGAAGAAGCGTTGTTCAGAGCAGACAAGGAATGCGAGGCCCGCAACCATCCATTCGAGCCACCATCCCAAACCGGTTGCCCATTGGATGAAAAAACAGACGGTGAGGAATACCAATTCGTACCGCTTCCAACCGCACCCAAAACCTGCCAGCTTGAACCACCGTTCGTGGAGTATTGAAGATTGGCTCCGTCAAAAGTTTCTTCGGTATCGTAGTGGATGCTGAAACTAATGGTCGCGTTCTGAATAGTTGAGAAATTAAAGCAAGGTAATTGCAAGTAGCTCTGCTCGTTGTTGTTGTAATCCCCCCCAAGATTCGTTACCCAAGCACGTTGACCACTTGCGGCGTTGTTGATCATCGTTCCAGCAGGTACACCCCAGGCCCAAGAATTGTTGCTGCCGCCCGATGTCCAACCTCCGTTATTGGCTTCAAAATTCTGAGAATAGGGCAACGAACTTACGAGCGGGATATGGGTCACATTCGTTCTCAAGGTATCGTTGCTCAAGTCCGCATCACCGGCAACCGCGGTATAGGCTGTGAGGGTATAAGTGCCCACCACGGACAAATTTGCCCGCGTGCTGAAATTATAAACCAACGAGTCCCCGGGGGCAATAGGCCCTGGCATGACTTCGGCAATCGGAGCCAAGGCATTGATTCGGTAACGAACAGGGATATTGCTCAAAGTTTGGGTCCCTTGATTTTTGACTCGAATACTAACCTGGGCATTGTTGGGAAGACCGCATCCCGTCAAAGGTGCGGTGATGGCCGCCAATTTCGCCTCGACCGGAGGAGGATCCGAAACCCGGAAATCGTCAATTCCTATTCCATCCCGTGTCACTGATCCATCCGACACAAACATGAACCTAAACTTAACGCCTGATACTCCCGCCAAGGAGGGGATGTTATGTTGCGCGGTCAACCAACCCTGGGAACCCCCGGGGGGGAAACCGGTGGCTGAACCGTTCCAACACAATAAACCTGTCCCGGGCCCATTGGCCAACGCACTGTTGTACCAGTTGATTCCTGAAGCTACTGTGCCTACCACCAACCATGTCACGCCACCGTCTGTGGAATATTGCAATTGCGTCCCGTCCCAGCCTGATTCAGAATCCCACCAAATTTTGAAACGAACCTGTGGACTCGTTAAGGTGG
Organism: Bacteroidota bacterium; assembly: GCA_016868875.1. GTDB lineage: Bacteria > Bacteroidota > Bacteroidia > UBA7662 > UBA7662 > SYHX01. Next base: position 2,334 of record VGFN01000086.1, on the reverse strand, counting down.
TTAAACTAAGGCAAGGCGATTCCAAATAACTCAATTCATTGTTGTTATAATCCCCGTTCAAATTCGTGGTCCAACTCTGCGTGCCACCACCTGCCGAAGTAATGATAGGCCCGGTGGGAGTTCCCCTTTGCCAGGAATTGTTGGCTCCGTAAGAGGACCAACCGCCCGCCGATGCTTCAAAATCTTCGTAATACGGCATGGTGCCAATCAGGGGAACGCTCAAAACAGAAACGGTTACGGTATCATTCAAATTCTGCCCATCCGAACCCAGGGTGGTGTACGCCGAAAAGGTATATGTTCCCGGTGTCGCAAGGTTCACAGACCCGGTAAACGTAAACAAGGCCGTATCTCCAGGATTAATGGTCCCCGCAAAAGTCTCTGTTACAGGGGTTCCACCTCCCAAGGTATAGGCCATTCCGAAATTGGACTGGGCCACCGTTCCAAAATTCACAAGGCGTACGCTTACGGGCAACGCAGTCCCCAAGCCGCAACCGGAAATAGGACTAACCAAAGCAACAACCCCTACATCGTTGGGCGAAGGCGTAAACTCAAAAGCCCCAATATCCGGAGTGGTGGTGTTGCGGGTTAGGCCATTAATATCACTCCCAATTCCACCATAGGGAGTCCCAAGGTCGTTAAAGGTGGCTGATAAGGGAATTGATAAATTGGCCCCGGCAAAAACAGGGTTCAACTCAACGGAATTGCTGTCCTTGTTATAAGCCGTAGTCCAAGCACTGCAAGTTCCAAAGGATAAATTAAGCAACTGTACGGAGATCAAATTCCCTCCTTGGGTTTGGCCGGGGATAGGCTTGAGATAAAAGTTGTTGTAATTGCTGCTGCAATTGCGGGCTATGGAATCTGTTTCCAACAACAAGGCCGACCAGGAGGAAGGCACAGCCGAACCCGCCCCAGATTCTGCATAAAGGTTATTGTTGTAGATCGATAAGTTTACAAAAGGCGAGGTAGGTGCGACCGGGCCAAAGGTATTGTCCACCGCATGGATCAATCCGTAATTCAAAGAGGTAGAAGTGCTGTTCCCCAAGCATCGTACTTTGATAGTATTGAACGCCAATTCTACCCCGTCTTTGGGATTAGGAAATGCCGAGGAAGTATCCGAAAATCCTTCGATAAGGATTGGAGCATTCAAACCAAAAACCCCGCTGGGGTTAAAGTCAACCGCAATGGAATTGTTGTACAAACGAGTCGGCTGGCTTATACTATCGTCCGAATTCGTGACTCGGATTTGAGCATTGTAAACTACCCCGGAGAATCGGTTGGAATGCACCTGGCAGGCCGAAACCTGGTTGAGGGTCACCGCTGCCATTCCATTGGGGCGCTGTTGCTCAAAGGTATTTCCGGAGATGAGCATGCCCAATTGATCAAAGGCCGTTATGGCATCCAAATATCCCGCAAAGGAATTGTTGGTCACTTGGTTAAGGGTAAGAGCAGCGCCTGAGGTAGAGCCTAAGGCCAGCGCCGTGGCAAAACCCAGGAAGGAGTTCCCGCTGATGGTCACATTCGATGAATTCTCAGCATTAATCCCGTAATTATCGCGGCTCACGAACGTTGAAACCACCGAGTCTTGAAAGACGCAAGCCGAGACCTGAAGGAAGCTGGCTTGATTGGCGTCAATATGTGCGGTAGGAAAAGTACCGCCTGTCGCCGAACCGTTCATCATCGTCCTTCTTAGGGTCAAATTCTGAAAACGGATATGCTCTGCATTGTTCAACACAAAAATGCTACGCTCGGTACCCGCGACTGCCGTATCTTGAATCAGGACCACATCTGCGGCATTCCCCGTTGCAGAGGTAAATGTGAGAGTGGATGAAGCGGACAAACCAATGATATTCCCCAAGCTGTACGACCCGTAATGCACCCCGCTTTGAAGTTCGAAAGTCACAGGCCCGGCAATGCCACCGCATCGGATAGCCTGCACCGCATCTTGCAAGGAAGGAAAGGCGGCTCCTGCTCCAGGCCCTACGGAGTAAACCCCACCCGGCAGAGCATAACACAGACTTACCCTGAAGGTATCGTTACCAGCGTTGATGTCCGGACCGGGCGATGGATTCAACACCCATACGTTCAAATCCGCAGGAGGATTCAAAGGGAGCGTCAAGGTGGGCGTAAACGTATGGCTAACCGACTGTCCGGTAGGCAATGAACCTGACCAGGCTTCGGTCACTGGAGCGCCGTTGTTCAGGCTGTAGCCCACCGTAGCCCCGGTAATGGTATTGGCGGCGTAATTGGATAGGCGCATGATCACTTGCCCGGTGGTTCCTCCCAAGACCGGTGGTGCCGGGTTGATCAAACCCGTAGCGGCAGCATCCGTTCCCG
>VGFN01000085.1 GCA_016868875.1 Bacteroidota bacterium | reverse complement strand
TCCGTTCAGGATGATCAACAAGAAAATGTAAACACAACAGACAGCAGGGATGCTGACTAACCATTATCCTGATACGCCCTTTAAATTTTATTTGTGAAAAAGAAATCCGAAGATTATTCGGGTCCAGTACCTCGTCAAGAGAGGGATGGATCAATGCGCCCCAGGGCTGCCAGAATTAGTAACAACCGGTCCTCGTCGGACTTTGTACCACCGGGACGTGCATCCCAAGCAGGACATTCGGAGCGTCCATCCTACGGGGATCGTCCCAAGCGTGATGTGGATCGCCCAACACGCTCTTTTACATCGGATCGTCCCGCTCGCTCGGAGCGTCCATCCTACGGGGATCGTCCCAAGCGTGATGTGGATCGTCCAACACGCTCTTTTTCATCGGATCGTCCCGCTCGCTCGGAGCGTCCATCCTACGGGGATCGTCCCAAGCGTGATGGAGATCGCCCAACACGCTTTTTTTCATCGGATCGTCCCGCTCGCTCGGAGCGTCCGTCTTACGGGGATAGGCCAGCTCGCTCGGAGCGTCCATCCTACGGGGATAGGCCCGCTCGCTCGGAGCGTTCATCTTACGGGGATCGTCCCGCTCGCTCGGAGCGTCCATCCTACGGGGATCGTCCCGCTCGCTCGGAGCGTCCGTCTTACGGGGATCGTCCCAAGAGACCTTCATTTGGGGAGCGACCTGGCAGGGAAATGATGTCCAAGGGGGAACGAATTTCGAACCTCCGCAAGGATCTAGAGCAACTTGAAAGCGGAACAGGAAATTTACATGCGGCCAAGGAATGGAACATGGGCAACAGCGATCGAATGCTTCAAGAAGCATTTGGTGAGAGCTCCATGGATTTGGGGAAAACTAAGTTCAGCAGGTCCAAGGTTCGTACACCGGCCAAGGAGCGAAAGGCAGAAGGGGCTGCACCTAAAGATACCTTGGCTTGGCCCATGCGCCTTAACCGTTTTGTGTCATTGTCAGGATTGTGTTCCAGAAGGACAGCGGATGAACTTATAGAAGCAGGACGCATTACCATTAACGGAAATGTAGCCAATGTGCTGGGTACCAAGGTTGAACAATCCGATGTAGTCAAGTATGACGATGAATTGCTTCAAGTTCGTCGGCATGTTTACGTTTTGTTGAATAAGCCCAAAGATTTTATCACGACCCTGGACGACCCTGAAAATCGTCGAACAGTTATGGAATTGGTGGCCGATGCCACCAGTGAACGAATTGTACCTGCAGGGCGATTGGATCGCAATACAACCGGACTTCTTTTGTTAACCAACGATGGCGATCTTATTCAAAAATTAACCCACCCTTCTTCGGAGATTTCCAAAATTTACGCGGTAGAATTGGACAAACCTTTGACCCAAAAGGATTTCAACCAGGTTTTGGATGGCCTGGAATTGGAAGACGGCTTTATTAGGGTCGACGCTTTGGCTTGGCCGGAACCAAGGGACAAAAAACTGGTGGGTCTTTCCCTACACAGCGGCAAAAACCGAATTGTCCGGCGAATATTTGAGCAATTGGGTTACGAAGTGCAGCGATTGGATCGTGTGTCCTATGCTGGGCTCACCAAAAAGGATTTACCACGGGGGCATTGGAGATACCTGACGGAAAAAGAAATCCGTTTCTTGAGGGCAGGCAAAAAGATGGTGTAAAGGCGTTTTCACGCCTTGAGGGTTGAGTCTGATAGAAGGACTTTCAAACAGTAAATAGTCTTTAGCGACTGTAAACGATTCGTTGTTGACCAATTAATTTTTCATCATCCAAAAGCCTGATTTGGTAGGCTCCAAAACCGAGACCAAGGGAGGACAAGTTGATGGACACGGATGGGTTGGAACGGCTGTCCACCACAGAAATTTGGTGAACAAGCTGGCCGCTCAACGACAGAATTTGAATGGTGGATGGGGTTGCTTGGGGATCTCCCCACTGCAGTTCCAAATTCCCTGAGCTTGGCACAGGCCAACAACGAAAAGGTTGGGATGGATCCAAGGCATTGACCGATGAACCGGTAGGAGTGGTGAAGGTAATGCCGGCGCCGTAGGCCGTACCTATAACATTGGTTGCATAGGCTCTCCCATGGTACAAGGTTCCGGAGAGGAGCCCATTTAGATTGCTGACAAAGGACCCCGTGCCGGTTCCGTTGGAAGTAATTGAACCTGAAATGGTTGGATTAGGGCTTGTCCCGTAGGCTACACCGCGCGCGGTTACGGCGGAACCCCCATCCGATACCACATTTCCACCGCTGGTCGCGGAGTTCGGCGTGATCATTGAGGCCGCTTGAGTAGTGACAGTGGCGACCGTTGCCGCAAGCTCGGGGATGCTCAGGGCCTGTCGGTAAAGGTTGACATTGCGGCCGCTAACACCGGCTGCATAAAACCCAATCGTTCCAGAACCCGCGGGAGGAGCGATCCATTGAAAAGTCCAAGTGGAAGGATTGCCTGAACTTGCATTACGGTGAGTAATGTACTTGGATTGCTGAATCTGAAGGTTGGCCGGAGCAACCAGAGTCCCCATGGTGGCGCCTGTTGAGGACTGTGGACTGAACTGGAATCCTTTGCTACCGCTACCGTTGACGGTAATGGTGATGGAATAGGTGGCGCCTGGGGTGTAGCCGGACGCCAATGAGGGGTTCGTACTGATCAACGTACTGACCACGGTGTTGCTTGATGGCGAATGGCAACCGCCGGCGGCGCAGGTTGCGCCCCCTTCCGCTGGGCCACCGCTGCGACCCGCCGGGGCCCCGGTAGGATTGCTGTGCAAAGCATGATACGATGGTTGAAGGATTGCCATGAACAGATAAGACAAGGCAAAAGCGGAGAGAAGCAGGACTTTTTTCATGGGGTTGGTTGGCGTTTCAAGGTTTGTTTCAAAAATCGTTGAAAATGTCATGAATGGGTCTATCTTGCAACCTTAAATTTTTATTAACATGAATGAAGGAATTGTAAAGTTCTTCAACCAAACCAAGGGTTTTGGTTTCATCCGGGAGGAGAACAGCGGCACGGAATATTTCGTGCACGCAACCGGGCTCATCGACAAGGTCAACGAAAACGACCGAGTTAGTTTCGAGCTCAAAGAGGGCCGCAAGGGCCTCAACGCCGTGAATGTCAAATTGATTGATAATTAATTTTATCCGTTGCATACACCGCTCACAGCCGCCCTTCGGGGCGGTTTTTTTTTGAGCAGCAGCAAGGATGTATAGCGTCCGAAAAGGCATCAAGGACTTAAAAATTAGTCCCTTGAATGCCCAAAATACCCCTGCTCAAGGGCTATATTTGCCCTCCTTTTGAGAAATTTCCAACCCAAAAGACCAAGAAAGCCTTTATTCATGACCCTTTCGGCCCAGGCCAACCCCGTACAGACCACCCACGGCATGAAGATTTTTGCCGGTCAGGCCACCCAGGATTTGGGCGGTCGCATTGCATTGGCCTACGGGGACCCTTTGGGGGATTCATCCCTTTTGCGCTTTTCGGATGGGGAATTTCAGCCAATCATCAACGAATCGGTCCGCGGATGCGATGTTTTTCTGGTTCAGAGCACCTATGCCCCGGCTGATAATCTGATGGAGCTCCTCCTGATGATTGACGCCTGCAAGCGGGCTTCGGCGCATTACATCACCGCTGTGATCCCTTACTTCGGTTTGGCACGCCAAGACCGCAAGGACAAGCCCAGGGTGCCGATAGGGGCCCGTTTGGTTGCCGATATGTTGGGAGCGGCTGGGGTAACCCGGGTCATGACTATGGACCTCCATGCCCCGCAGATTCAGGGTTTCTTTAATGTGCCCTTTGACCACCTGGACGCCAGCACCATTTTTGTGCCTTATGTCAAGTCCTTGCAATTGGACCAAGTCGCCATTGCCGCACCGGACATGGGGGCTGCCGCCCGCGCCAAGTTTTTTGCCTCCCATTTGGATTGCCCTATCATTGTTTGTGACAAAACGCGGGCCAGGGCCAACGTTGTCGCCAAAATTCAAGTCATTGGGGAGGTCAAAGGCAAGAACGTGGTGATTGTCGATGATTTGGTGGATACCGCAGGGACCATCGCCATGGTAGCTGATCAGTTGATGCGCAAAGGGGCCGCCTCGGTTCGCGCCGTATGTACCCACGGGGTCTTGTCCGGCGAAGCGATTGAGCGCATTGCCAACTCGGCGCTTACGGAATTGGTGATTACGGATACCATTCCCCTTCGTCGGGAGTCCACCCCCAAAATCAAGGTTTTGTCGGTGGCCGAACTCTTTGCCCAATCGATCCGCAGTGTCCGGGAATTTTCTTCGATTAGCCACCTGTTTGAAGTAAAAGTAAAGTCCAACTAAACCGAACTCAACCATCCGTCCAAGAGTACACTTTAATTTTCATTCACTTAAACCAAAACATCCAAACCAAACGCCATGAAATCGATCAATTTGAGCGGTTCTCTTCGGGAGAACGTAGGGAAGTCTGATTCGAATCTATTGCGTGCAGAAGGCAAGATCCCTTGCGTATTGTACGGCAATGCAGCTTCTCAATCCCATTTCT
>VGFN01000084.1 GCA_016868875.1 Bacteroidota bacterium | reverse complement strand
TAGTCGATTCATGCTCTACGATTTGAGCCGTCATGCCGATCACCACATGTACGGTGGCAAACCCTATTACCAACTCAAAACCCACGAAGATGGACCAACCCTACCGGGGGGTTATGCGGGGCTAATTGTTCCGGTACTCATTCCGCCCCTTTGGTTCACCATGATTCACCCCAAAATCAAAGCCTTCCACGCCCAGAGGCAGTTTGCCTCCCCCTCGCCTTAATTTCGTGCATGGGCTTTATCAAAAACACGTACCGTCGGCTTTTGGGCGGACCCTCTTTTCGAAAATTCAATGAGCATCTGATCCAGTGGGCCTACACAGGGTTGGGGGTAGGCAATTACGAGAACGATCGAATCAGCGGTGAGCTTCCCTTTGTTCAGCGATATCTGAATCCTAAACGCTACGCTTCGGGCATCGTTTTGGACGTTGGAGCCAATATCGGTCACTATGCCTCGGCATTGCATCAGGCCAACCCCTTGCTCGAAATTCTTGCCTTCGAGCCTCACCCCAGGACCTTTGAGGTTTTGAAAAGGAATACCTCATCCAATTCCCAAATCCGCTCTTTTCCCTTTGGTTTTGGACAAGAGCAAGGAACGCATGCTTTGTTCGATCACGGTGGTGAGGAAGGTACCGAACACGCATCCTTGCATCAAGATGCTTTGCTGCACGCGGGATACCGCCAAGAAGAAACGCAGACCGTTCAGATAACACTCGACACGATCGACCATTTCCTTGCATCGCAAGGCATTGATAAGGTCTTGTTTTTGAAAATAGACACCGAGGGCCATGAATACGCGGTCCTCCAAGGGGCCCAACAGGCCCTGCAAGAGGGCAGAATTCAATGGATACAATTCGAGTTCAACGAAATGAATGTGGCGTCCCGGGTTTTCTTCAAGGACTTCTGGGATTTACTGCAAGAATATCGTCTGTTCCGCCTTGGTCCCCAAGGACTCATGCCTATACCTCGCTATTCCGTGGCAGACTGCGAGGTCTTTCGCTTTCAGAATTTTGTGGCGGCACACCGCACGGTGGTTATGCCCTAACTTGGGGGAACTCCCTTCTTAGCGAGCGGACAGAATGCGCAATTGAAAATAGAGCGTCGTATAGGGTTCCAATCCCACCTCCGGTAACGATTGTCTACCATACGCCTCCCATGATGGCAACACAATCCAAATCGAATCACCAGGCGAGCATGAAGAGAGCAAAGCGCCCAATCCTTCCGGCTTGATTTGATCTTGACCTTGAACGAAATAATAAGGCTCTTGGTCGGTAAAGGCACGGATTACCTGGCCATTGAGCGATTGCATACGGCCAACCAAACGGTATTTGACCCCATTTTGAAGCAGCCCGCTTTTGGTTTTCGATGATTTAGCGGCATTCGGTTTCCATCGAACAGCTCCTGCGGCGGTTCGGCATGAATCAGGGATGCCTTGTTGTCCCATGAAGGTGGTAATTTCTCCTTCTTCGTTCCTGATCCGGTGCACCCCGACCTCCAGTTTGAGTCGAGAACCCGGGGCAACCCAATCCGGCATGGGAATTCCCAAATCAAATTTGAAAAGCGAATCGGCGACCGGATAGAAACATGCGCTGTCCCCCCTTCCCATCAGGGCCAGGCCCTCTTGGATACTCCCCTTGTATGCGGACTGGGTGAGTTGAACCCAGAAGGGCTGACCGCTCACGGACCCATCGTAGAGGCAACTATCCCCAGCATAAATACGCATTCTTAGGGCCATAAGGTCGCCGAATTCAGCCTTGACCGGAGCGGATTTTTTGATCCAATAATATTCCAACCCACCTGCAGTCTTGAGAAGGGGAGGAGTCTTATCCGAAGAATCGGTCGTGCAACTTTGCAGAGTCACCACAACCAACAGCAACACCAGAAAAATTCTGTACATGGTTCGTTTCAAAATTATCGTAAATGATCGGGGGCAAAGGACTCCATGGCGGTGAGAAAGCGGGCCTCGGTTTGTTCCAGCGTATCCCTGCTCTGACCGCCTGCAGCATTCAAATGACCCCCACCTTCAAAATATTGAATGGCAAAGAGATTGGCAGGGACCTTGCCCTTGGATCGGAACGACATCTTGACCTGGACCCCGCGATCAATAATCACGGATGCAAATCGCATTCCCTTGAGATTCAGTGCATAGTTAACCAAACCTTCGGTATCCCCGGTGCGGACGCCAAAGTCTTTGAGGTCTTGTTGCGGGATCACGATGTAGGCGGTATGCCATTCCGGCAGGACTTTGAGGCGATTCAAAAAGCAATGTCCCAAGAAGCGCAGGATTTCCACCGGCGTTTGGTCAAAGATGGCCTCGTGGACTTGAAAATGTCGAACCCCCATTTCGAGAAGGTAGGCAGCCCATCGATGGGTATTGGGCGTGCACGATGGAAAACGGAAGGAGCCGGTATCGGTCACCAAGCCTGCGTACAAGCAGGTTCCGGCATCGAGGCTCACCGCATCCATCCATCCCAATTCCTTGCATAAATCCAGGATCAATTCGCAGGTGGAGGAGGCCTCCACCTTGTGATAGGAATACGTGGCAAAATCTTTGGGGTAGGGGTGATGATCCACCATCAAAATGGGTTTCCCAGATTGTTCGATCTTTTGGCCCAATTCATTGTTACGTTTGAGGTCATTAAAGTCAAGGCAGCAAACCAAATCTGCCTCTTGGAGCGCCTTCAACGCCTTATCTTGGCTTTGCTCATAATCGAGCACGCTCGTCGTCCCCGGCATCCAATCCAGAAAGCCGGGGAAATCGTTGGGGACCACCACCGTCACCGCATGGCCCCGTGCTTGGAGAATATGGGCCCATCCCAGCGACGACCCCAAGGCATCAGCATCGGGTTTGTGATGGGTGGTAATCAAAATCCGTAGAGGTTGACTCAAGGCGTTTAACAAGGAATGGAGGTTATTTGGCATAAATTTGAAGCTCAAAGATACCCTATGTCTTTTCTGGAAATTCGTTCGGTAAGCAAAAGCTACCGACAGCATCAAGCCCTCAAGGAGGTAAGCCTCGAAATTCAAAGAGGGCATATCATGGGCCTGCTGGGGCCTAACGGCGCGGGCAAAACAACGCTCATTCGCATGATTAACCGAATCCTAGCGCCGGATAGCGGGACCATTAACCTGGACGGGACGGAATTGGGACCGCATCATTCGCGACGAATTGGGTATCTGCCCGAGGAGCGTGGCCTATACAAAAAGATGAAAATCGGGGAACAATTGCTGTACCTATCGCGCCTACGCGGCATGAGTTCCGGCGATTCCCTGAACGCGGCCAAGAAATGGATGACCCGCCTGGAGATGCAAAGTTGGTGGAACAAAAAGGCCGAGGAGCTCTCCAAGGGAATGCAACAGAAAGTCCAGTTGGTGGCGGCCTTGATGCACGAGCCTGATTTGTTGATTCTTGACGAACCTTTTTCCGGATTCGATCCCGTGAATGCTCAGATGCTCAAAGAAATTATCCTCGAGCGGCGGGCGGCGGGCACCACCCTGTTGATCTCCACCCACCGGATGGAAACGGTCGAAGACTTGTGCACCGACGTAGTGCTGATCCACCAAGCAGGGGTGGTGCTGGCCGGACCGACCCAGGCCGTTCGCCGGCAGCACAGCGGCAACCAAATCGAGATCCATTGCGTCGGCGATACGGCCTCGCCGCCGCCCGCCCCCCCTGCCCGTACCCCTGTCAGTTCATCTTCATCCGAGCAATCCATCCATCGTTTGGTCTTTGAGGCTGCTCCTTCCGATTGGCCGGCCATCATCGAGCATTACAATCAACACAGCCGTATCGTGTATTTTTCCGAACGCCTGCCCAGCTTCCAGGACATCTTTATCAAAGCAGTTGGCCCTCACCATCAAGCGTAACATATCATGAACAAAATCCCATTAGTCGCGGGCCGTGAATTTTTTACCCGCATTCAAAGCCGAACCTTCCTTGTCATGTCCCTGCTTGGCCCACTTTTGTTTGGCTTGTTCATCCTGGTTCCCGTCTTCATGGCCCAATGGGACAACGAATCCACCACTGTTTGGATCCATGATCCCTCCGGGCATTTTGATAGCGCCTTTGCAAATGCAGATGGAATGACATTCCAAAAATTACCCCAAGGCACATTGAGCGATGGCCCCTTGAACGCCAAGGATAGCGCTAATATTCGCGAATTGTTACAAGAATCCGAAACAGGGGTCCTTTCCCTGCAGGTTTTGGATTCCACGTGGAAGACCAACATCGCCTATTTTTCAGAGCAATCCGCCGGCCTCCAAATCACCGAGCGCATCGAAGATGCCGTGAATGAACGCATTTACCAACTGCGCATGAACCAATACGGGCTTGATCCACAAACGATTGAATCCCTCAAATCCGAATCCGACCTCAAAGCCTACGTGTGGACCGAAGAGGGTAGCCAAGACAGCCATACCGAAATGGCCACCATGCTGGGCTTCGGCGCCGCACTGCTCATGTACATGTTTATTTTCTTGTATGGCAGCATGGTCATGCGCGGTGTGATTGAAGAAAAAGCGGGGAGGGTCATGGAGCTCCTCATTTCGACCACCAGTCC
>VGFN01000083.1 GCA_016868875.1 Bacteroidota bacterium | reverse complement strand
TGGGGCAGGCATCGATCAAGTCCGAACGAACCTTGGTGGCCGATCGTACCACAATACCGTCGAATCCGGGTAATTCATGATGAAGTTGATCTTGAGGGACTTTGGTGGTCACTACCTGATGACCAGCCTTTTCGAGCATGTCTTGGCCGGCTTGATCGATTCCGTCGTTGGCTAAAATTTTCATGGAGTGTCTGTGAGAAGGAAGGTGGAGCGTCTTTGAGAAGGAAGGGTGAATCTAGGCCAAGCGGTTTTCAAGGGCCTGCATGACGTCCACCAAGACTTGCACACTTTCGATGGGCATGGCATTGTACATGCTTGCTCGGTAACCGCCCACCGATCGATGCCCTTTGAGCCCGGAGATCCCGGCTTCTTGGAGCATTTTGCCCAAAGTCTCCTCATGTTCGCTTTGGTTCAAGACAAAGGTGATGTTCATGAAAGAGCCTGAATCGTCGGTGACCGTAGGGCGGAACAAAGGATTGCGATGGATTTCGTGGTAGAGCAATTGCGCTTTCTTGCGGTTGCGTTCCTCCATGGCTTGAAGGCCGCCTTGAGCTTCGATCCATTGCAAGGTGAGCATACTCACATAGACCGCAAAGACCGGGGGCGTATTGTACATGCTCTCTCCCTTGATATGAACCCCGTAATCCAACATGGCATTGAGGGTGCGACCGCTGCGACCAAGCAAGTCCTTACGAACGATGACGAGGGTAGTCCCAGCGGGCCCCATGTTTTTCTGGGCCCCCGCATAAATCAGTCCAAAGGAATTTGCGGGGACAGGCCTGCTAAAGATATCCGATGACATATCGCAAACCATGGGCACAGGGCTGTCAGGAAAGGTTTGGATTTGGGTCCCAAAGATGGTGTTGTTGGACGTAAGGTGGAAATAGTCGGCATCGGTAGGGATGCGATAAGGGGTGGGGATGTAGGAGAAGTTCTGGTCCTCCGAGGAAGCGACGACCTCCACTTGCCCCAGCTTGCGGGCATCCTCAATTGCCTTGGTCGCCCAGGTTCCGGTATTCAGGTAAGCTGCTTTGCCTTCAGGCCGCAAAAGATTCATAGGGACCATGGCAAATTGCAGGGAGGCCCCACCTTGCAGGTACAGGACCTCGTAGTCATCTCCTAGCCCAAGCAAACGCTTGACAGCGGCCCTCGCTTCGTGCATCACGCCCTCAAAATCCCGGTCGCGGTGGGATACTTCGATCAGGGAGAGCCCGGATCCTTGGAAGTCCAGCAAGGCCGAGGCGGCTTGTTCGATGACCGTACGGGGTAAGATAGCAGGGCCGGCGCTGAAATTGTGAATTTTCATAGTTGGTTCATAGGGAGGGTTGCAAAGTTACATGAGTATTTTTGACCCCGTATGAACAAAGGCCTATTCTTGTCGCTGCAAGAGCGGGGTTTGGTGCAGGATTTTGTGCCGGGCCTGGATGAATTGTTGAATCGCCAAAAGGTGTCGGTCTATGCGGGGTTTGATCCCACTGCAGATTCTCTGCATATCGGCAATCTGGTGCCCATCATGCTGTTGGTCCATTTTCAGCAAGCCGGTCATCGCCCCATTGCCTTGGTGGGAGGGGCTACAGGACGCGTAGGAGACCCCACCGGGCGAAGTGCAGAGCGATCCGTGATGCCTGTGGAGCAAATCGAACATCATATCGCTTGCCAAAAGGCGCAGCTACGGCAGTTTCTAGATTTTGATTCCGGCAAGCCCTCCGCGGCGTTGATGGTCAACAACAACGATTGGTTCGGGTCCTGGGGTTTCTTGGATTTCATTGCCGATGTGGGCAAGCATGTGCCCATCAATTATATGCTTGCCAAGGATTCGGTCAAGTTGCGATTGGAGAACGGAATGTCCTTCATGGAGTTTTGTTACCAATTGGTGCAAGGGTATGACTTCGTACACCTTTACAAGCACCACGACTGTTTGGTTCAGGTAGGTGGCTCGGACCAGTGGGGGAATATCACCACCGGTACCGAGTTGATTCGTCGAATGACCGGTGGCGAGGCCTGGGCCTTGACGGCCCCTCTGACCAAAAAGGCGGACGGCAGCAAGTTCGGGAAATCGGAGGGGGGGAACGTCTGGTTGGATCCGCTCAAAACCAGTCCTTATCATTTTTACCAGTTTTGGCTCAACATCAGCGATGAAGATGCCCTTCGTTATTTGCCCGTTTATACCCTCCTTCCCATGGAGGAGATTGCAGCAATTGCCTTGGAACATGCGCAGGCCCCTCATAAGCGATTGGCCCAGCGACGATTGGCCGAAGATGTGACGGGGAGGGTCCATGGGATCTTGGCCTTGGGGCAGGCGCAGGCGGCTTCGGATTTGCTCTTTGGAAAGGTGAGCCGGGAACAAATGATGGCCATTGAAGAAAATGTGTTAATGCAAGCCCTCGACGGGGTTCCGGTGCATACGGTTTCTCGTTCGCTGCTCAGCGAGGCCTGCGATTGGGTACAAATCCTAAGCGATCATTCAGGGATTTTTTCGTCCCGTTCCGAAGCGAGAACCATGATAACGGGTGGGGGTGTCAGTCTCAACAAAGAGAAATGTGAAGACGTGCATGCCCAGGCCTCCGAAAAAGATTTGTTTGCAGGCCGCTTGGTTTTGGTCCAAAAAGGCAAAAAGAACTATCATCTGTTGATCTTCGCGAATTAGATCTCCACAGCATACCAACCTGTTTTATGACAAGCAAGCCACCGAACACTTTGTGGGGCATTGGGATGGCCATATGGTGGATCTTGGGAATTCAGGGAGGGGTCATGGCGAACGTCCATGACCGGATGGTACCCGATTTGGCCTTGGAAAAGGGATTGGATTCGTTAACCCTTGAGGCCAGGTGTTCAGGGGCTGTGCATCGGGTAGATCCTCCCTGCTGGTGGTCAGGGATGCAGGACAGCTCCCTGCAATTGCTGGTCTATTGGAAGCCATTGACCCAAGAGAAGCAGAAGAGTGGTAACGGGATGTCCGCAGTGCAATGGCGTTTGAACAGTTCACGCGAAGGCGTCCGGCTGCTTTCTTCACGATCAGCGGGGTCCAAGGACGCGCCGTATTTTTGGCTGAACTTGGCTTTTGAACGGGAGGCCTGGACCAAGTCGTCATCCACGCGGTGGCTGAACATCGAATGCCGCATCGATTCCTCGTCCCCGTGGAAGCTGGCCATCCAATACCCAATACACCCACGCCACAGCGATCAAGGAACGGGTTTCAAAGGAGCCGGATTAACTCCTCAGGACTTAGTGTACCTCGTGATGCCCGATCGTTTTGCGAACGGGAATCCTTCCAACGACAAGATTCCCGGCATGCGGGATTCTTTGGTGAACCGAGGCTCGGATATCGCGAGGCATGGGGGTGATTTGAAGGGTATAGGGCAGCATTTGGATTATCTACAGGAATTGGGGGTTACGGCGCTGTGGTTAAATCCGGTGTTGGAAAACGATGTAGCCAAAGAATCATACCATGGATACGCGGCCACCGATTTGTACCGAGTGGATGCTCGCCTTGGTAACAATCTGGAGTATAGAGAGTTGGTCAGGGCTTGCGCCTCCAAAGGCATCAAGGTCATCATGGATGTGGTGCATAACCATTGGGGGATTACTCATCCGTTGTTGGCCAAGCCCGTGGACAGCGGTTGGGTTCATCGATGGCCTGCTTTTACCCGATCCAATTACAGGGCGGTGACCCAATTGGACCCCTATGCCCAGCCGGAAGACCGTGACTTGATGCGCAAAGGTTGGTTTGATCATCCCATGCCGGATTTGGACCAAACCAATGCGGATTTGGAACGCTACATGATCCAGAACAATTGGTGGTGGATGGAGTGGGCAGGCATTGCAGGCTACCGAATCGATACCTACGCCTATCCCGATACGCGTTTTATGCGCCGTTGGACCGCTGCCATGCTCAGGGAATATCCTAAGGCGGCGTTGGTGGGGGAGGTATGGGTGCATACGGTTGCGGAGTCCGCCTATTGGACCGAAGATTGCCCTTTGTTCAAGGAGGCAGATTCGCTGCGTTTGGCCGGCCCAGGACTTCCTTCGGTGACCGATTTTCCGTTGCGGATCGCCTTGGTCGATGGATTGAACGAGAAATTCGATTGGGACCACGGCCTGCGCAGAATTTATTATGTGTTGGCTCAGGATTTGTTGTACAAAGACCCTGCCCGTAACCTTATTTTCTTGGATAATCACGACGTATCCCGGGCTTGGTCGGAGTTTCGCGAAGACCCCTCCAAAACCTTGATGGCATACAAAATGTTATATACTTTACGGGGCATTCCGCAGCTGTATTACGGCTCGGAAATTTTGTTTGGAAACTTTGCAAGCCTGGGGGGGACCAATGTGCGTCAGGATATGCCGGGTGGATGGGTCGGGGATACCGTTTCGGTCTTTGAGCAACGTGGTTTGAATGCCAAATCGCAATCCATGCTCGAACAGCTAAGTAGGTTGGGGCAATGGCGTAAATCCTCCGAGGTCATCGCTAGAGGCCGCTTTGAACATTTTGTGCCGGAGGGAGAGGTCTATGTGTATTTCCGAACCCTGCATGACCATGATTCCGAGGGGAAGTCGACCGTGGGCAAGGGAAAGCCTAGCAAGGTGATGGTTTTAGTCAACGGGAGCCATACCCGTCAAACCGTTCATCGTGAGCGCTATGCGAGGCATTGGCCGGTTGGGGTTTCGGTCACGGAACAGCCTACGGGCAAGTCCCTGATGCTAGGAGAAACTTTGGATTTGCCTGCAATGACTTGCACC
The DNA here is from genome assembly GCA_016868875.1 of Bacteroidota bacterium. Classification (GTDB taxonomy): domain Bacteria; phylum Bacteroidota; class Bacteroidia; order UBA7662; family UBA7662; genus SYHX01. Next base: position 82 of record VGFN01000083.1, on the reverse strand, counting down.
ATTTTGGAATGGTGATCCAAACTTAATACGTTAATAAATTCAATACGATGAACGAACTATTGTTAGCACCGGGAGACAAGGC
>VGFN01000082.1 GCA_016868875.1 Bacteroidota bacterium | reverse complement strand
ACCGCGCAGGGTATCGGGCTTGAGATCGGGGGCACGCGGCGGCCAGGTCCCGGCGGGATAGCGAAGGCTGTAGCCGGCATAGCCGGAGTATTGGAGGTTGCCGAACATCATGGCCCCCTCGAAGGTGCCGTAACGGCTGCGTAGCGGGCGGTTGGTGTGAATAACCCCGTGGGATAGACCCGGGGCATTGTTGGACAGGATCAAGGCATTCTGAAGGCCTGGCCCCCACCAACGGTTCTCGGAAGACCAACCCGCGGAGAGGGCACCCAAGCGAAGCTTCACAAAAGACTGCCCCGGAAAGGAGGCGCTGAACGGTTCATTGCCCATGCGCTCGGGCATATCAATATCCCTCGCCCGGAATGGGGGATTGATGAAGGTTTTGTTCTGGGCATAGACCATTTCGGGCTGGAACTGCATTTCCAGTGGGCCCACTTGGGCATAAATTCCTGCACTCAGCATGGTTTGGAGCCCACGGGCGGGGACCATCGGGCCGTCGTTCCAACCATAGGGATGGTGACCATTGCGCCGGCTATGGGTTTGGAGGGGAAGCAAACGAAGGGCCATCGGAAGATGCCAACGCCGCCAGCGCAAGGTGTCCCTACGGTTGAGTTCCGGCAAGGGCCGCACAGGGTTGGCCGGGGCCCACAGGGAATCGTAGCCCCAACCTTGGTCAAGGCCCATGGCCGCAGCAGGGTCCACCGGCCGCAGCATGAAGGATACATTGCTATCCAAGCGGCCCAAGAGTTGACCCCTTCGCAACGCATCCTCCCAGAAAACGGTCCCAACCGGCATGCTCTGGGCTTGGGCCGGACGGGTATAACCGCATAACATCATCCCTATCAAGGCTATTACGCCTAATGTTCTGGATTTCACGGCACGGACCAGGTATTGTTCCGCCACCAAATCGCGGGCCAGGCCCATCGTGAATCGGTTCCACCAGGCAGAGAAAGACCTGGGGGCATGGGGGGTTTCGGTCACAAGGTCCACCTGCATCGGCTTGCGGTGCATCAACGAAACGGCGGTGCTTCGGGTGAAGAAGCGCAGGTGGGTGCGGTCCATGATCCCGCGATCGGCGTATTCAAAACGCCCCCGGACTCTCAGGTTCCATAACACTGGAAGCCTGCGCAAGTTGGGAATGCTTGCGATGATCCATCCCCCCGGCACCAATTTTTCGGCCAGGGTATCGACCACCGCCCAGGGGTCCTGCATATGCTCCAAGACATCCAAACACAGAATACCTTGGAGCGACCCCGATGGAATTTCCGCTAGGCGGGTCAACGCATCCCCGGACCAAATACGGTCCACCTGCTCCGCGGCCCGCTGCGCCATGTCATCCCGCAATTCGATGCCCCAGGTCTCGTCCGCATAACCGGACTCCTTGAGCCAATGCAAGGTGGCCCCGTCCCCACAGCCCAATTCCAAAACGCGAATCCTCCCATCGGACGATGACCGCGCAGGCAACAACCCTTGGATATCCCGTCGGGTGTTGGTGAAGTAGGCTTCGTCCTTGCGACGATAATCCATGGTCGCGCTCATCAATGCGTTAGCTTGGGAAGGGTTGGAGGCGTATAGTCCTTGGCTGATTCCAGGTGGGTCATCGTATGAGCCCCTCGTTGGGCGTTGGCGTACAGATCTTCGATCAAAGCGATCACCGAACGGGCCTCTCGGAGGCCCACCAAACCCTGCGTGCCCTTACCGGTTTGGAGGGTGGCAATGACTTGCCGCCACAGAGCCAGGCGATGTTCATCCGGCCCCGCGGTGGGGAGTATGGGCGGCTTGTCCCGGCCTTGGACCTTGTACCAGTAGAATTGGTTCATGTATTGTCCGCTGATTCGAACGGCGCCCAGGGAGCCCAGCACCGTGATGGATTGGTCCAAGTTACCGCCGTAAGCCGAGGTGCTGTACACCATGCTGCCCAAGGCGGGTTCAGAAGGGGTGCCGTCGGTCCGCAATCCCCCGTCCACCGTGAAGGTCAAGCAACCCCCATCGTCCAGTTGGTGCATGGAGGCATGGGTGCGGTTGTGCAAACGGGCCTGCACCTCCGCCCATGGGCCAAAGATCCATTGCACCGCATCCACCACATGCGAAAACTGGGTGTAGAGGGTGCCCCCGTCCAGTTCAGCATGGCCTTGCCAGCCGCCGGGGCGGTAATACCCTTGGTCCCGGTTCCAATAACATTGAATATCGATATGGAGCAATTCGCCCAGTTCTCCGCCGTCCACCAAGTCCTTGAGGTGGCGTAGGGTGGGATTCCAACGAGCCTGCATCATGACCCAACACGGGATCCCCTCGGCTTCCGAACGCGCGATCAAAGCATCCGCGATTTCGGTACGGTTGCAGAGCGGTTTCTCGACCAAGGCCGGCATGCGCATATCCATCGCATAACCCAGATGGGTGGGGTGCCAGGCATTGGGGCTGGCGATCAACATCAAATCCGCCGAATTCCCCGAATCTTTCCAATCCTTGCAGGATAGGTAGAACGGTATGCCCGAGAATTCCTGACCCAACAAGGTCAAGTCTGTGTAGGGATCCACAATCCCCACCAAGCGTACCGAGCCGTTGAACCGCCCCAGCAAACGGGCATGCTGCTGGCCCATACGCCCAAATCCCACCAACAAAACTTTGACCGGGCGATTACTCAACGGGTTGGATTTTGTGAATCAATTGTTTGAAATAATCGGCGGACCAAATTTGAAAACGAGAGGGGTCTTTCACAAAACGAACGACATCTTCGATCACGCGATCCATTGCCAACGTATCCGCCTTGCTCAACAAAAGTTCTCGAATTTCGTCCATACTTATGCTTGAAGAAATCCAATCGCCGCTCTTGTGGGCGCGGTAACCCACCTGTTGGGTTTGGAGTTTAACATTTCTTTGAACAAACCATTCCAAATCATACCAATCCCTTCCTTTGACCCTTGATCCCCAATCCCTGAATAGCAAGGCATGCACTTTGCCCGCAAACAAATGAGGCAACGAAAGGCAACGTATATAAAGCGAATAGGGCCGTAACAACAGCATTTGCTCGGTTAACAAATCCGTTGGAGGCTCCTTATCCACTTCGATCTTGATCTTGATGCTTGGCAAGGGACCGGTTAAGGAATCAAGCAGGGTATCGCTTTTGAGAAAAGCAGAATCCACTTTGGAACTTTTGGACTTGGCCTTGATTTGAATAGCGACGTTTAAGCCCAGGCTTTCAAACTCGTGCTGCACCGAATCCATGTACGGGGCAAGGTCAAAATCCGACTGCTCTGTCATCAGGGTAAAATCCAAGTCCTCGGAGAAACGATCCAATCCATGAAAAATCCTCAACGCTGTACCCCCGTAAAAAGCAGCCTGCTCAAAAAATTTTCCTCGATGCAAGCCCGCCAAGGCCACCGATTGCATCAGTTCACGGAGCGCTTGCTCTGTTTCGTTGCGGGTGGTCGGCTGATAGGAATCCAGCCATTCTTGGATCATAATCGTTGAAGGGCAGAGACCATGACCTGCAGGCTTTGGGGTTTGGGGGCCCAAGGAATCCAGCTTTGGATGCGGGGGATATCCAAGGTCTTGAGTTCGGTTTCGTCAATTCTCAAATCCTCCATGAGGTAAGCGTGGGCGGCTCGAATGGAACGGAGCCTCAATCCGGCCGTGGTCACCACCAAGTCACAAAGCGCCTTGTCGGGGGTAGCCACCATCGCATTCCGTTGCTCCAAGAGCTCCACCGTCGTTGTTCCAAGCGAGACATAGGGCTTGGGAAGTTGATGATAGCTGAAGTGTCCCAAGGGGGTATGAAAGGTCTGCGGTCGGTCTGCCGACATCGATACGGTCTCGACCACTTGCTCCGGGATAAAGCCCCAAAAGGAGAGCGCCGATTCCATCGAAACATAGGAGGGTCCGTAGAGATGATTGGCCACCAAAAAGGGTTCCGGTCGATGACCACTGAGCGCAGGCCCCACGGTATAAAGCCCACGACGAAGCTGCAACAAATAACCTTGATGCACCCATTCGCCCACCTTGTCCAGAGGTCTCTTGTAATCTTTCAACAAATCCTTGAGCAAGGCTGAGTCCAAAGGCATGGTCGCATAGCGACTCAAGTTCAATAAGGGATTCACTTGTCAAATATACGGTGTTAATTCGGATAAATTCCGAATTGTATAGAATTAATTGACATTTTTTGGGATCGAATACCGATCCAGAAAGTCTTGGTAGGCAAGAGCGATGCCCTCCGGGAGGGGGGTGCGGGGTGCCCAACCGAGGGAGCGAATGCGGGAGGAATCCATGAGCTTGCGGGGGGTGCCGTCGGGCTTGGTGGGGTCCAGGCGGATTTCGCCGCGGTACCCGAGGACCTCGCTGATGGTGTGGGCCAGCTCGGCGATGCTGAGATCCGAACCGTAACCGACGTTAAGGAAACCGCTTTGGTCCCAGACCTCCATGGCCATCAGGCAGGCTTCGGCCAAATCATCCACAAAGAGAAATTCGCGCAACGGAGTTCCGCTCCCCCAGAGGGTAATGTGGGGATCGCCTTGGGTAAGGGCCACATGAACCTTGCGGATCAAAGCCGGTAACACATGGCTGTTCTCAGGATCGTAATTGTCCCCGGGGCCGTAGAGATTGGTGGGCATGAGGCTGATGTAATTGCAGCCGTATTGATGACGGTAGGCGTCGCAGAGTTTGATGCCCGCGATTTTGGCCAAAGCATAGGCCTCGTTCGTCGGCTCCAAGGGACCGGTCAGCAAAGCCTCTTCGACGATGGGTTGGGCCGCCATTTTGGGGTAAATGCAGGACGAACCCAAAAACAAAAGCTTGCTCACCCCGTTGCGGTACGCGGCTTCGATCAAGTTGGCCTCGATCAT
>VGFN01000081.1 GCA_016868875.1 Bacteroidota bacterium | reverse complement strand
TCCACGATGGTTCCTCTGTAATCGGTGTTACCTGCTTCGCGGACGGCATACAAAGGTTTCCCGCAACGGTATTCCTGCTCGTAAACCGTTCCATTGCGGTGCACGATGGCATGCAAATGGACGCTTAGGGCATTGACACAGGATACACCGACGCCGTGCAGACCACCGGAAACTTTGTAGCTGTCTTTGTCGAATTTACCGCCGGCATGCAGGACGGTCATCACGACCTCCAAGGCGGAGCGCTTTTCTTTGGGGTGGATGTCGGTGGGGATACCTCGACCATTGTCCTTGACACGGATCCGGTTCCCTTCCAGAATGCTCACTTCGATGCGGTTACAATGCCCTGCCAAGGCTTCGTCAATGGAATTGTCCACAACCTCATAAACGAGGTGATGCAAGCCTTTTATACCAATATCACCAATGTACATGGCCGGCCTTTTGCGGACGGCTTCCAGTCCTTCGAGGACCTGTATGTTTTCTGCGGAATATTGGACGTTGGATGGGGAATTCATGGAGGGGTTTGGGATTGGTTGCCGGCGCGAACGAAGGCCTATGACCGTTGCGTTCAAACCTTAAAAATACAACCAAAAAGCCCCTCAAAAAAGGGTATAATCCACCTAGGTCTGTGGCTTTCTCCAGGTTATTTCCGGAGGTACATGACCTCTTTCACGGCTTTCACCACTTTGTCCACCGAAGGCAGGTAGGCGGCCACCAACGGCATGGAATAGGACATGGGAACATCGGCACCATTCACGCGAACCACGGGTGCATCGAGGTGGTCAAAGGCGTCTTTCTGAATTCGATAGGCTATTTCGGAGGAAACGGAAGCGAAAGGCCAGCTTTCATCAATCACGACCATTCGGTTGGTCTTGCGGACACTTCGAAGCAAGGTCTCGTAATCCAGGGGTCGGATGCTCCGCAAATCAATGACTTCGGCATCGATACCTTCCTGCGCCAAAGCTTCGGCAGCGGCGAGGGTAACCTTCATCATTTTGTTGTACGATACCAGGGTAACCTGGGTCCCGGGTCGTTTGATATCGGCCTTCCCGATAGGAATGAGGTACTCTTCCTCGGGGACTTCGCCTTTATCCCCGTACATCTGTTCGGATTCCATGAAGATTACGGGATCTTCATCGCGGATGGCGCTTTTGAGGAGTCCTTTGGCATCGTAGGGGTTGGATGGGGAAACGACTTTCAGCCCTGGGACATTGGCATACCAGCTTTCGAAGACTTGGGAATGTTGGGCGCCCAAGGAACCCGCTGAGCCCGAAGGTCCTCGAAAAACAATGGGTACCGTGAATTGCCCCCCGGACATGTTGAGCATTTTGGCGGCAGAGTTCACAATTTGGTCAATGGCTACCAACGAAAAATTAAAAGTCATGAATTCAATAACCGGACGCAAGCCGTTCATGGCGGCGCCGACCCCTATGCCCGCAAAACCGAGCTCGGCAATGGGGGTGTCAATGATTCTTTTGGGACCGAATTCGTCCAAGAGTCCTTGGCTGACCTTGTAAGCCCCGTTATACTCGGCAACCTCTTCTCCCATCAGGAAAACCCTGTGGTCGCGAATCATTTCTTCTCGCAGAGCTTCTCTAAGAGCCTCTCTAAATGCAATTTCCCTCATTTTTGGTTTTTAGCGTGGCAAAAATAAACTTCTTTGGGAACGGAAAGGGGGAATACGGGATTTTTTTGCATTGCCCAGGGTCACTCAGGCTAATTTTGCAAGGTGAATTCCCTCCTGCGATCTGTCGTTCTGGTTCTGCTCTTGGCGGCTGGAGGGGTCTTGACGTACACGGCCCAGCGTTACGAAGCACAAAACCCCATGGCTTCGGTTCGCTTGCTCACCCCAAGGCAATGGTCCCTGGCCCCTGTTTCTTCAGAGCTCAAGACCCTGCGCTCACCTGCATTCACTCAAGGAGAAATCCTATTGGAAGGGCATATAACTGTCAAAGGAGAAATCTCATTGAATGGAGAAATCTCATTGGATTCGGCACTTCGATCTTCGGATTCGCTGATGAGGGCGTTTTGGAATATCCCAGCTGTGCCTGTGGATACCCTGCGCTGGCGTTTATGGAATGAATGCTGTGGCTTTGATTTACGATATCCAGTGCGCCTCCAAAGCGGTGCCCTTCTTCAAACCATTTCCCGCCAGGGGGGAAAAGAATGGGCCGTGGTGGTCCCCGAGGATCATTTGAGCATGTGGAGGCGTATTTTGGAGAACAATCCACGGATAGAATTGTATCCTAAAATGTAACTTCGTGCGTTGTTGATCGGGTGCATTCCCTGTTCAGACGTCGTTTAATCCTCCTTGACCTTGCCTAAGCCTCCTTCTTTTAAGTTTACCTTGCACTGGCTGCTAGCATGTTTGGTGATGACCGCATGGCAGGCGTCATGGGCCGCGTCAAATTCCCAAGGCTTTGTCGCCAACCGTGGACAATGGCCTGATCAAGTCATTGCTCGGGCCGATTTGCCTGGGCTCAGGTTGTTTGTGGAGCGAGATGCTTTGGTTTGGGTCGCCTATCAATCGGAAGGTTGCCACGGGTCTCCCAAAGGGGAGGAAAGGCATTTGGAAGGTCATGCCTGGAGAAGCAAATTTCTAGGCGCGCAGTGGACGGGCCAAGGCCTTCATTGGATCGATAGTTTGCCCTACACGGTCAACATATTGTACGGTAACGATCCAAGGCAATGGGGGAGCAACATTGTTCCGGTTCGTGAACTTCGGGTGCCTGATTTTTATCCCGGCATCGATTGGGTATTGAAGTTGGGGGAGACCTTTAAGTACGAGTTTCATGTCAGGCCAGGTGCGGATCCAAGCCGTATTCGCATGGCCGTAGAGGGTGTTCGTGCCTCCAAGGCATCGGACGGGAGGCTAGTTTATTCAAGTTCGGTGGGGACATTCCACGAAGATGCGCCTGTGTCATGGACTCTGAGCGGAGATGCATCCCAAACCAAGGCCCCGGTCTTGTCGAAGTGGCAGAAACACAACGGAACATGGGGGTATGCGTTGGATGGTTACCCTGCAGAGGCGCTTTTGGTGATTGATCCTCGCATGGTCGGGGCAACCTACAGCGGTTCCCAGGTGGATAATTGGGGTTATACCGCAACCTACGACAATGCGGGTAACATGTATTTGGGGGGCGTTGCCTTTGGCCCGGGCTATCCAACCAGCATGGGTGCTTTTCAGGCAACCTATGCGCCCGGTCAACCTTCCGGAAGCACCTCCCATTACGATATAGCCATCAGTAAATTCTCGGCCAACGGTGGCCAACAAGTGTACGCCACCTACCTAGGGGGATCGGGTCAAGAAAAACCCTCCAGCATGGTCTTCGACGAAAACAGCCAGTCCTTGTTGGTGTTTGGTAGAACCAACTCCACCAATTTCCCAACGACAGCGGCAGCCTACCAAAGCTTTTTGAGTGGAGGTTACGATTTGTTGGTGACTCGATTATCGAGTATCGGGGGATTGTTGGCCTCAACCCTCTTGGGCGGAACGGGTAACGAAGGAGTAAACCAAGTTGGAACACATTACACCACAAGTTCCTTGCATTTCAATTACGGAGACGATGCCCGCGGTGAAATTGCCTTGACTTCATCCGGAGAAGTTTTGCTAGTTTCCAACACCGAATCCAGTAATTTTCCGGTCAGTGCGACGACGGGCACCGTGCAGTCCACTTTGGGTGGTTCGCAGGACGGCCTGGTTGCCAAACTTTCTCCCAACCTCAATCAACTTTTGTTCTCAAGCTATCTCGGGGGGGGGAGCATGGATGCCGCATATGCGGTGAAAGCAGGTGAGGGTGACACCGTTTTTGTGTTAGGATCTACCTTCTCTGCAACTACTTTTTTCCCGGCTGTAAGTAGAGGTTATGATCTCAGCCATAACGGTTCCTCGGACGGTTTTGTGATGGCCTTGAAGACAGGGACTCCACCCTTTAGCAGTCCCGGAATTATTTCCAAGACCTTCTGTGGAACAAGTGCTTACGATCAGAATTTCTTGTTGGAGCGGGATTTTTCAGGATATATTTATGTGAGCGGTGTCTCCACGGGCAATATCCCGCGCTTTGGTACCCGGTATTTTCAAGCGGGGGCCAAACACTATGTTCAGAAATTCAGTCCTTTATTGGATACCATGGTTTGGTCGGCTCCATTCATATTGCCAACGGTCAACGGTGTACCTCAAACCGCAGGACCAACCTTATCTCCCACTGCTTTCTTGGTGGATCGTTGCGGCAAAATCTACCTGTGTGGATGGGGGGGTAACGTGAATCAAGCCTTCAATACCAATATTCAATCCATGAGCGGGCTTCCGGTGACGCCCAATGCCTTTCAGTCCGGTACCACCGGGAGTGATTTCTATTTGATGGTACTGGGTCCTGATGCAGATACCTTGGTTTATGCAACCTACATGGGGGGATCTATTTCCAGCGAACATGTGGACGGGGGAACCAGCCGTTTTTCGCCTGAGGGCATTGTCTATCACGCGGTTTGCGCAGGTTGTGGCGGGAATTCAGATTTTCCGGTAACCTCCACAGCGGTGTACCCCTTCAACCAATCCAACAATTGCAATGCCTTGGTTTTCAAGTTGGACTTGGAGCTTGTTCGTCCCCGAGCTGTGTTGAGAATTACCCCGGGAGATACCAATGTCTGCGTTGGTTCCCCCATCCTCTTCGAAAATCGAGGCACCGTAAGCAATTCGCAGCAATGGCAAATTGCCCAGACAGGGCAAGCCCCTGTTCACACGGCCCAATCCACCAACACATCCTTTACGTTTACCTCACCCGGTGTTTATAATGTACGCTTGATTGTGGAGGGTTGCCAGCGTTACGATACTGCGTATCGAACGGTGGTGGTTTCCAATCCACCTGTTATACGGAAATTTTCACCACCCCCGGCATGTCCTGGCGATACCGTATGGTTGAGGGTTGATTCTTTGGATGCTAATGGAAACTCATTGACAATTAATTGGTTATCAAATCCATTGTTGTTGCCGTCTTCAGGATCTTCGTATCGACGTCAGGCTGTTATTGCCGGGACG
>VGFN01000080.1 GCA_016868875.1 Bacteroidota bacterium | reverse complement strand
GACTTACCTCAAGGCCCAAGCCGAAGCCGCCGTTAAGTACACCAAACAAGAAGGGGTCCTGGGGCAGCTTTACTTTGTGGTGCCCAGCAATACCCTGGAATCCTTGCCGCAGACGGTTTTTCGTTTTGTGGACTATACCGTTTACGCCATCCCCTTGGAGGCCTTGGAGCCCGTCATTCTGGCTTTGGTCAAGGTAGAGGAGTACATGAATGTTAAGGAAATTAGCCCCGAAGACCGGCGTAATCTTTTTGTTATTCTGGGTCGATTTGCCCATTTGGTCAAAAGACGATTGCAGGTGGATCAGTTTTTTGCAAACGAATCCCTTGCTTTGGCCACCGAAACCGAGAACAGACTGCCCGAAGACATGCGCAAAGAAGTGGCCGAAATCGAAAAATCGGCCCGCCTTAACCCACCCCAAGAACGTTCCTCCAAGGAAATTGGCCTTGCTGGCCTGGCCACCCAACACAAAAAAATCGAAAAGGGATTGAAAGAGCGCGGCGTGCTCCCACAGTCCGAAAATTTGGCCAGCGGTCTCAACGAATTACCCCTCTACAGCCCAGAACCAGAAGAATAAACTCCAAAAAATTATAGGTTTAGGTTGTACCTTTATTTCTGTTGTAATAAATTCTACTTCTAAACCCTTGAATATGTTCAAAAGACTCCTTCTCTTTCTTGTCGTCCTACTTGCTTATAAGCCCTTACTCGCTCAAAATAACAAAATTAGCCACTCTTTCAATCTCACTGGGGGTACTTTCTTTATTTATAATCAAGTTGCCTTCCATTATGAACTTCTTGAAGAACGAAGGTACGTCCATACGTTTATCCAAGGCGGATTGAGCTTGGGCATTGAATTATTGGAAGGGCAGTCTTTCACAACTCCTTACGCTCGGTTGGGGTTCTTGGCTGGAGCCAATTCCCATTATTTTGAAGCTGCGGGGGGTGTTTGTTTGTTTATGACGGGGGATGGCGCGTCATGGCTGCCATCGGCAACAGTGGGTTATCGGAATCTTAATCTGGATGGTCGTAGTATTGTTCGCTTTGGCATAGGTTTACCGGAGGCCATTTATTTTGGCTATGGCTGGCGTCTTTGACAGGCTGTAAATTTCTTTATGCTAGAGCAACTTACCGACAAAAACCGTTTGACCAAGGAGCATACCCAGGCGTATCGTCCCACCTTTGCTTTAAATCGGAATACAGCGGGATTTACCAAAGAATTCAAAGAGGGAATCTATACCTTAGTTTGCGATAAAGCGTACGGTCCTTTTGTTCGTGATTTGGATCATAATGAGTACATTGACCTTACCATGGGTTTTGGGTCCTTGCTGTTTGGTCATAATTACGAGCCTATACGTCAAGCCATTCAAGATCAATTGAGCCAATGTTGGTCGGTAGGGCCCATTTCTCCTTTGGCTGGTCCCTTATCCCAAGCGATTGCTCAATCCACAGGGGTCGAACGCGTTGCATTTTTTAATTCAGGCACCGAAGCTGTCATGGTTGCCTTACGTTTAGCCAAAGCTATTACCCAAAAAAAGTACATTGTTTTTTTCAAAGGGTCCTACCATGGAACATTTGATTCTTTGTTATCGCTTCGAAATGACCCCCAAAGTGGTGTGGCCAAAGAAATGGTTCCGGGGGTTACCCAAGCTATTCTCAACGAATCCTATCTTTTGGAATACGGTTCTGATGAAAGCTTGGATTTTATTCGTAAAAATTCGGATCACATTGCTGCGGTTTTAACGGAACCTGTTCAAAGCCGTAATCCGGGCTTACAGCCCTGCGATTATTTGCATACCCTTCGCGAAATCACGGAAGAAAAGAACATCGCCTTGATTTTTGACGAGGTCATTACTGGATTCCGGATAGGGCTGGGTGGAAGTCAAGCGTATTTTGGGGTTAAGGCTGATATTGTTACCTACGGTAAGGTCATTGGTGGTGGCCTACCTCTGGGGTTGGTAGCGGGTAAAGCTCGGTTTCTTGATGCCACCGATGGTGGATTTTGGCAATACGGGGATGATTCGGTCCCCGTTGTCAAATCAACATTTGTCGCAGGCACCTTTTGTCATCACCCTTTGGCCATGGCTTCATCCCTGAAGGTTCTTGAAATTCTTCGAAATTCAAATGGGGGAATTTTACAGAACCTTAATCAAACAACGACTGATTTTTGTAAACGATTGAGGGAGTTTTTTGAACATGAAAGGTACCCAATTTCAATTCACCACTTTGGATCCTTATTTCGTTTCACCACCCCAGGAAAATCCAGCTTACTCTATTATCAATTGTTGTTAAACGGCGTTTATGTATGGGAAGGCCGTAATTGCTTTCTTTCGCCATCGCATACGCCGGATGTTTTGGACAGACTGGAAGAGCTGGTTATTCAATCATGCCACGATTTGGAGACCCAGGGAATACTCAAAAAATCATCGGTATGATTTCGCAAGTCATCTTAGAGGAAGGCCCTTACCGAATCATAAGGCATGAAGGCATACCTGATGAGGCGCTCGCCTTCTTGGATGAAATAGCCTGGGGAAGCGAAGGCGCGGTTTATGAAAACAAAAACACCAAAGAACACAGCCGCCATATTCACAGCCCGATACTAATGGCGATCCATTCCGAAGACCATATACTAGCCACATCTGTTTTTTGTCATACCAAGGTTGGAATCGCCGGGTCAGATCTTAACTGTTTTTATGTACGGTACTTTGCTTCTTCACCCAAAATTAGGGGACAGGGACTAATCAAAAAGTATGGTATTCGTGTGATGGAATTGGTCCGGGAGGGCGTTCATGAACCCACCGTTTTTTTTGCTTGTGTTGAGCGTGGGAACAAACCTTCGTTCAAAACGGTGCAGAGCGCAGGTTATCAACACACCTGGACGGCTACTACCAATGGATTTAGTCGATTTTTTCCTAGATCCATGAAAGGAGTTGAGCAGGTGACTACACCAACGCAACGCGATGAAGTTCTGGCATTGTTAGGGACCCAATACCGCGAACATGCGTTGGTTCAATTTGATTCTATTTTCTTGCATGATCAGTATTATGTATTACGGATCAAAGGTCAAATCGTAGCAGGACTTCAATACCACCGAGCCCATTGGGTGGTTAATCGTATGTCTGGTTGGTCAGGGAAGTTCTTACTCAAAATATTACCTCTAATTCCATTGCTAAATCGCATTTTTAATCCAAATAAATTTCAATTTTTGGCCTTAGAAGGCATTTATATCCGACCTGGATTCGAAAAGGAATGGGGCAGGCTTGTTGAAGATGTTTTGCTCAAAACAGACATGCGATCCGCGATGTATTGGATGGGTGCAACTTGTCCAATTCGCGAACGAATTCAAGGAGCCGTCAACCCCGGATTATTGCATCCTTTTGTTAAGGATTCGGATGTTTATGTTATGGCTTCTTTTCATGATGTCGATAAGGGTAAAATGCAACAAATTCAGAATTTACCCTTGTACGCATCCGGTTTCGATTATGTTTAGTCGAATATGGAAAAGATGGGATGTATTATGGCATTGGAAATCATGGCCATGGGAACTTCTTTATTTTCCCGTTACGCTGTATGTGGTCGTGGTAGGCTTTATTCGCTCAGGCAATGTTTTTTACTTTGCGGCGGCGAATCCCAAATTACCCCTTGCTGGTTTTGCGGGAGAGTCCAAATATGACATTATACAGAGGATCCCGAAGGAATGGAAGCCCAAGACATTTTATGTTTCAAATCAAGATACTCTGAATGAATTAGCCTCCAAAATTGCAGATTTGAACATGTCCTATCCGCTCTTTGTTAAACCCGATGTCGGAGAGGGTGGTTATTTGGCAAAGAAGGTGGATAACTGGGCTGATCTGAAATTTTATCATGAAAGCCATGCCATGAACTACCTTGTTCAGGATTTTGTGCAACACGATTTGGAGGTTAGTGTGTTGGTTCATAAGGCAATGGGTTCACTGCAAATAAGTAGCATTACTGAAAGAAGCCATCTAAAATTAGTTGGAAATGGGACTTCTACTGTTCGGGATTTGTTAAAAGGCCTACCCCATATACGCCATCGTTTATCGAATATTATGTCCAAATGTCAACCCTATGCCGATTTGGTTCTACTGAACGGGCAAGTATGGGAACCGACTTCTCTTGGGAATTTGGATTACGGTTCAGCTTGTTATGATATTACCAACGAGTCTAACCCTTTGTTTAGAAAGGTTTTGGATTCCATTAATGAACAAGTGGATTTATTTGATTATGCCCGCTATGATTTGAAAAGTTCAAGCAGGCAAGATTTGTTTGAAGGTAAATTTCAAATTTTGGAGATCAACGGCGTCAAAGGCGTACCAATACATATTTATGATTCCCGTTGTGGTTTCTGGAAAGGACAACGAGAAATATTCAAACACTGGGGATATGTCCTAACCCTCAGCCAACGTAATCAAAAACAAGGCGCCAAGATTCCTGGATTTCGTCAGGGTCTTGCTTATTTAATTCAACATCGACGAACGCTTCAATTATCCTTGAATTCTCGAATATGTTAAAAAGACTCAACCTTTTTTTTGTCGTCCTTCTTACTTATGAGCCGTTACTCGCTCAAAATAACAAAATTAGCCATTCGGTCAATATCACGGGGGGCACCTTGATTTTGGCTAACCAAGGGTTCTTGCATTTTGAAAAACTTCAAGAACGTAAGGTTGTCCATACGTTCATACAGGGTGGATTAGGAGGGGGATATGCTGATTATTTTTCAGGTGGTTCCTCCGGTGTTTTTTCTTTAGTTGGTCGAACGGGGCTTTTAACCGGAAAAGGTAGTAGCCATTTTGAAGCGAGTGTTGGCGCTTGCATAATCAGAAATTCTGAAAACTTTTTACCGAGACCAGCCCTAACTATGGGTTATCGCTATCAACATCCAGATGCAAAACTGATCATTCGTTCGGGAATAGGTGTCCCTGAAGGGCTCTATTTGGGTTTTGGTTTCCGTTATTGAAGAAATATTTTGTTTTGTTAGCGCTGGCGGTAAAAGCGATGCATGGTGACAACGTGCGGGAAGCTGAGGCAAGCGAGGAAAACAAAGAAGCT
>VGFN01000079.1 GCA_016868875.1 Bacteroidota bacterium | reverse complement strand
ACACCACCGAACTGTCCGTATAGTTTTTCAGTACAAACCAAAAGAAGAACCAGGCCAATATGCCTAAGCCTAATCCCAAAACCAAGCCCTGACTAGTCATGGCTTGAACAAGATGAGTTTGGGATTCAGCTTGCCTTTGCTTCCACGAGAACCAGCCCACAACCCCCATGATGCTGTACCAAGCATTGATTACAGCATCTGCATAGATTCCGTTAACTGCGCACAAGAAAATATAAAGAATAGTACTTGCTATGCCGCTGAGATAACCGCGTCGAAGGCCACTGCCCAAATCCCAAACCCCCCAAATTCCTAAAATCGCAGCCCCGGTTTCCACCCAAAAAGAGGGTCCCGGTGCTTGCATTATAACTTGGCTTTAACCTCTACACGATCATACCCCTCAATCAAGTCACCAACTTTGATGTCGTTGAAATTCTGGATGTTAAGCCCGCATTCGTAGCCCGTGGCCACCTCTTTGACGTCCTCTTTGAAGCGCTTGAGCGAGGCCAATTCCCCGGTATAAATTACGACACCATCTCGGAGCACGCGGACCTTAGTATTCCGGTTGATTTTACCATCCAAGACCATGCAGCCTGCTACCGTGCCCACCTTGGTAATCTTGAAGACTTCGCGTATTTCGACGTTGGCCACCACCTTCTCTTCTACCGTAGGGGCTAGCATACCTTCCATCGCGCTCTTGATTTCGTTGATTGCGTCGTAAATGATGGAATAGGTTCGAATATCAATTTCTTCTTGCTCAGCAAGACGTCGAACCGAGGCAAGGGGTCTCACCTGGAAGCCCACGATGATGGCATCTGAAGCAGAAGCCAACATCACATCGGTCTCCGTGATTTGACCAACGCCTTTGTGAATAACATTCACTTGGATCTGCTTGGTGGACAGCTGTAACAACGAATCGCTCAAGGCCTCCACCGATCCGTCCACATCCCCTTTGACGATGAGATTCAATTCCTTGAAGTTTCCAATGGCCAAGCGGCGGCCAATTTCGTCCAAGGTAATGTGTTTGCGGGTACGCATTCCTTGTTCTCGCATGAGTTGTTGACGCTTCGTGCCAATTTCTCTTGCGGCAGATTCGCTTTCCGTTACGTAAAAACGCTCTCCTGATGTTGGCGCGGTAGCAAAACCCAAGACCTGCACCGGTTGCGCCGGGCCTACCTGACTGATTTTCTGACCCCTTTCGTTTTGAAGGACTTTCACGCGGCCAAAATGTGCCCCTGCCAAAATGGGATCACCAGAACGCAAAGTTCCTGACTCGATCAAGACAGTGGCAACCACGCCTCGACCTTTGTCCAACGACGCTTCGATGACCGTACCTACAGCACGCTTGTCCGGATCGGCTGTTAACTCCAATACTTCGGCTTCCAATAGTATTTTCTCCAATAGCAAATCCACATTCAAGCCTTTTTTGGCCGAGATTTCCTGGTCCTGGTACTTACCTCCCCAACTTTCGACCAAAATATTCATTGCGGACAATTGCTCACGGATTTTCTCCGCATTGGCTTCGGGTCGATCAATTTTGTTAATCGCAAAAATCATGGGAACACCGGCCGCCTGGGCGTGACTAATGGCCTCCTTGGTTTGAGGCATGACCTGGTCATCTGCCGCGATGACGATCACGACGATATCGGTCACCTTGGCACCGCGAGCACGCATGGCCGTAAAGGCTTCGTGACCCGGTGTATCAAGGAAGGTGATATGCTTACCATCGGGTAAGGCCACTTCGTATGCTCCGATATGCTGGGTAATCCCCCCGGCCTCACCGGCTATCACGTTAGCATTTCGGATATAATCCAAAAGCGAAGTCTTACCGTGATCGACGTGACCCATGATGGTAACAATCGGGGCTCTGGGCTTCATGTTGTTCGAATCGCTTGGCTCTTCCAGCATGGGCTCATCGTCCGCCGCTGAAATGAAGCTAACGTCAAAGCCAAATTCATCTGCTACAATAACAATTGTTTCTGCATCCAATCGCTGGTTGATGGTCACCACAATGCCCAAGGCGAAACATTTCATAATGACTTCCCCTACAGCAACATCCATCAAACCTGCCAATTCCCCCGTGGTGATAAATTCTGTAAGTTGCAATTTGGTCTTGCCATCGCTTGTCTGCTGCGACGAACCCATGTTCGCGGCTTCTTCGCCTTCAAGACGACGCAACTGCTTTTTGAATTTAGCACGGCTGCCTGTTCCCTTCCCTCCTTGGAGGCGGGCCAACGTGGCCTTGATTTGATCTTGAATTTCCTTTTCAGTAGGTTCGGCTTTAGGGCCAGAACCTGCACCAGCAGGTCCTCGACGGCCCGCTTGATCACCAACGCGACCTCGGGGCGGCCTTGCCGAAACTGACCCTACACCGCTGACACTGGGTCTTTGGTTGGGGTCTGCCACAGCTCCTGGTTCTGGCGTACTGCCATCAACCCTTTTCCGTTTTCTTTTGCCCACCTGGTCCGTCGCTGAAGAAGCAACCGGCTTACGTTTTTGGAATTGACTAACATCTATTTTTCCTAAGATGGTGGTTCCTTGCAAACGTTCAGCCACAGCGCGCACCAATTCCTCCGACTTGGTCTCTTCTGCCGAGGGCGAAGGTGGCGTCTCTGCCGTTGGATTTTCTTTTTGGGCAGCGGTAGTAGATTTGGCTCCCCTGGATTTTACTACTGGCTCAGCGCCCTTGCCTTGTGGCTGATTTTCAGAGGCTAGTTCCTGGGCTGGCTTTATTGCTTCCGCATCCGACGAATCGCTTTTTTTCTTTGATTTTTTGGGACCTTTGGTCGCCTCTGAGGATAAGTCAATTTTGCCCACAACTTTAAGCCCTGTTACCGACTCTGCCTTGGCCTCGACCACGGGCTCTAAGGTGGGTATATGGTCCGTGTTCTTTACCGGCCCGGGAACTACGGTTTCAGTTTTGGGGGACTTGGGGGGTTCCGCTTCTGCCTTCTTGGCCTTGGACGGGGTGGTAGCCGTTTTGGTTCCCATTCCTTTGATCAGAACCTCCTTCTGTTCAGCCCTTGATTTAGGCGACTGGCTAACGGATTTTTGGTCAAGCACCAAATCCTCTTTCCCAGCTTTACCAATATGGATTTGGGCGGCTTGTTCTTTGATCTTTTTGTCCTGACCAAAATCCCTCAGGAGCGCCTGGTACATTTCGTCCGTGATCTTGGCATTCGGATTCGACTCGACACTAAATCCTTTGGATGCCAGATGCTCCACCAAGTGCTGAACACTGATGTTGAACTCTGTTGCGGCTTTTTTGACTCTGACGGTTCCTTCGGACATTCTGTTGGGGTCTGGTTAAAAGGTATAGGGCTTAATGTTCTGGGAGCGCTTGATTTATTCGAATTCAGTTCTCAGGATTGCCAAAACCTTGGCGGCTGTTTCTTCTTCAAGTTCTGTGCGCCTTACCAATTCTTCCAGCCCAATTTTGATGACCGACTTTGCGGTATCGCAACCCATGGCCTTGAGTTCATCAAGAACCCATCCCTCGATTTCGTCTGAAAATTCATCCAAATCAACATCGGAATCATCTTCTTGCACATCCCGAAACACGTCAATTTCATAGCCCGTGAGCTTTGCGGCCAACCGAATATTATGTCCCCCTTTGCCAATGGCCAAGGAAACTTGGTCCGGTTTGAGGAACACATTAACCTTCAGGCTTTCTTTATAAATCTCCAAGCTCATCACCCTGGCCGGACTCATAGCCCGCTGGATAAAAAGTTCGAGGTTGTTGGTATAATTGATGACATCGATGCTCTCGTTACGAAGTTCCCTGACGATGCCGTGGATTCTGGAACCTTTCATACCCACGCAGGCGCCAACCGGATCAATTCGGTCATCGTAGCTTTCCACCGCGACCTTAGCCCTTTCGCCCGGTTCCCTAACAATACTTTTGATGGTAATCAAGCCGTCAAAGATTTCCGGGACCTCCATTTCCATTAATCTCGCCAAGAAAGCGGGATCGGTCCGCGAAATAATAATCCGTGGGGTAATGTTTTGCATTTCCACGCGAAGAATTACTGCCTTGAGGGCGTCCCCTTTTTTGTAAAAATCAGCCGGTATTTGTTCAGTTTTGGGCAAAATCAGCTCATTGCCTTCATCATCCAAGACCAATATTTCCTTTTTCCAAATTTGATAGACCTCCCCTGTGATGATATCCCCAACCCTATCCTTGTATTTCTTGTAAATATTGTCTTTCTCTAATTCCAAAATACGCTGTACCAAGGTCTGCCTTGCGGCAAGTACCGCACGACGACCGAAATCTTCCAATTTTATCTCGTCGGATACCTCTTCACCAACCTCGAAGTCAGGCTCTATCAACCGTGCTTCATCCAATGAAATCTTATCCGGCATTCCCAATTCTTCCGAATCATTATCAACGATTTCTCTGTTCCGCCAAATTTCAAGGTCCCCCTTTTCGGTATTCAAAATGACATCAAAGTTCTCGTCTGTTCCAAATTTGCGTTTCACCATGCTTCGGAATACATCTTCCATAATTCTCATCATGGTTGCACGATCAATGTTCCTAAACTCTTTGAATTCAGAGAAAGAAGTAATCAGAACTTGATTTTGATTGACGGGTTGGGGTTTGGTTTTAACAGCCATAACAAGGAAATAAAAGTGTTTTCAAAGGATCAATTAAAGGTATTGGGCGAGAATAGCGCGCTGTTGAATTTTGTTTTTGAATATGGTTTGGAATCTCTATGGATTAATAAATTTTTCTATAAGAATTTTTAAATAAGAACCACGTTGGCTTCTTTGATTTCAGGAAAGGTCATCGTGCTTTCTAAGCCATCTTTTCCTTTCAATACCAATTTTGAGGCATCTGCCTCCATCAAGGTACCCATTAACACAGCGCCGTTGAGCAGCGTGATTTTCAATTGACGGCCTAGATGCTGGGGATACTGCCTGCTCAAAAGCAACGGGGTTTCGGCTCCCGGAGATCCAACCTCCAAGACTATAGGGCCCTGCCAACCATGCTCATCAATCAGTTTACCAAGAGAGCGGTTAAGGGATGCACATGCATCAATATTGACGCCCTGGTCACCGTCCATCTTAACCGAAAGCCTTCGAGAATCGGGAGACCACTGTATCCCAACCACAAATTGCGCAGTTCCCTCCAAGG
>VGFN01000078.1 GCA_016868875.1 Bacteroidota bacterium | reverse complement strand
ACGATGCTCGCCAAAATAAGCCCGAGGAAAAAGGACCAGGTAGGTACAGGATGAAATTCCAGCAAATACAACATCAATTTGGACAAGGCCAAAATGCTGGTGCCTATGCCCGAAAGCAGGAAAAGCAAGAAGGTGCCGTTGATTTTGTGCCAGGCCGCCGCCCATTTCCTTTGAATGACCAACTTCAGGAGTTCCGCATCGAAAGAACGCAGGGCGTTTAACAGGGTCTCGTAGATTCCGGATATGAAGGCAATGGTCCCCCCGGATACCCCGGGTACAACGTCGGCGGCCCCCATGGCCACCCCTTTGAGGTAAAGAACAAAATGTTGGATCATAGGCTCAAATCCAAGGTCAGCCTAACGAAAGCGCTTTAGCTGCCCAAGAATTGCCCAAAGGTATCGCTGCGCAAGCCCAGTCTCAATGTTTCGAGCGGAATGACTTCCGATGGGGCGATGTTGCCTAGGCTGACATCGGCCCCCTGCATTCGGATAAACCAGGTTTGTTGAGCCTTTTTGGGGGCCTCCCAAAGAATTTTCTCCGAAGGAATTTGGGTAAGGATTTCTTCGACCAACCCGGACCGTACTTCGCCGGTGCTGCGGAATATGCCAACGTTGCCTGTTTCTCTTGCTTCGGCGATCACCAATTCGGATCCGGCACTTAATTCGGCTTTCATCATGGCGATCCAACGGTAGGGAGCGATAATTTTTTCGGCGTCTTTGGAACCTACTTCGGACAAGACCTTGAAGTCCTTGCTAAAATCGGTGATATATTCGCATTTGCGATCGTGAGGTATATCCAAGGAACCGTCCGAAATTTCCACGGTGTCCAATTTCAGGCCTTCAACAAGGCGCTTGAATGTGGTGACTTGTTGCCGAACTGCGTAAATCTCAAAGAGTGTCCCCCCCATATAACAACGAATGCCAGCATCTTGGTACAACTTAATTTTGTCCTTGAGACGACGATTGAAAAGGCCGGTAGACCAACCAAACTTGATCAAATCCGTGAAGGGTGCCGCATTCTCCAGAAAGGCTTCAGCCTCCATCAAGGAAAGGCCTTTGTCCATGACCATGGTGAGCCCTGCTACCCGTGGTTTGGCAGAGCGTGGTGGTAAATTCTCAAGAAGGCTCAGGGCAGGGTGGGTGGATGGAGCTTGGTCCATGATGCTGGAGTTGGCCTTAACGTAGAGCGCCGCCCTCTTTCAGGATGCTAAGCACGACGGGATTGTTATGCGCTTCGGGGCAGAAAGTCAACAAGTGATGGGCCTCGGAAGGGTCGATGGCAAGGGCCCATCGAAGACAGGTTGCCGCCAATTCCACCAGTTCAGGCATATCGAAGGCATACAACAGGCCGGATAATTCGTAGAAATAGGCAGCTTCTTCTTGATGGGGCTCTTGGCCGTCTTGAATGCATTGCATGGCTTGCTCGAGGGAATCTTCCGCCAGGAACAAGGAAATCTTAAGAATACGGGCTTCCCAGAAGGTCTCGTCCAACCGAAGCGCTTCGTTAAGGGCAGATTCAGCATCCCGAAAGCAACCCAAGGCCATCAAGATGCGGGCTTTCTCGTACCAATACTCTTCGTGGTCCTCGGTAAGTTCAATGGCTTTGTTGATCAAAGCCAGAGCCGTAGGCCATTGCTCGAGGTAGGCTTTGCAGGTGGCCTGCCCAAACCAAGCATCTGACAACAAGGGGTCCACGCGGGATGCCTCCTCGTAGCGAAGCAGCGCTTCAGGGTAGCGATCCAATTTTTCGTAACATACCCCCAGTCCGTTGATAAAAATGGAATGTTCGGGCTCTGCTTCGACCGCCAAGGTCATGCTCGCTAAGGCATCCTCAAATTTCTCTAGGTTAATCAGGGTATTGGCCATGTTGAAATGGGCCATGGACAAGGAAGGCTGTATGATCAAAGCGTAATCAAAAGCAACAATCGCTTTTTCAAAAAGACCGGCTTGGTTAAGCAAGACTCCTTGGTTGTACCAAGCGGAATCCGAATAGGGATTGGCAGAAATTTGCTTTTCAAAAAAAGCAATTCCTTCGTCCAAGAGCTCAAGTTGATGATAACAATAACATAAATCGTAGAGAAGATGCTCTTGATCGATTTGATCAAAACCAACACATTGTTGCAAGTGATCCAACGCGGAACGGTAGCGGCCTGCATTGAGATAGACCATGCCAAACGCAAGGTTCACGGAGGGCATTTGTTCCTGATCGGCAAACTGTTCTGCCTTGCGTAGATGTTGCAGCGCTCGATTGGTTTGGTTACGGTAATCGTACAGCGAAGAACGGGTCAGGTGAAGCTCCACCATGGAGGGATCTTGCTTAAGCGCTCTCTCCAACAATTCTTCGGCCAGCCGTATTTCCCCTTGTCCGATGAGTAATTGGGCTTTGCGGAGCATGAAACCCGAGTGATAGGGCGATTGTTCCAATCCCTTGGCGAGGGCGATCTCCGCATGGGCCATGTTCCCACGGTCTTGGTAATAATCGAACAATTGCTCCAGCTCTTCTGCATCAAAAAACCAAGTCATCTGCTGGTTCAGCATGCGTTCAAAGCGCTCCACGCTCTCTCTCATCTCGGCATCCTGGTTCTCCCAGGAATCAGACCAATCGGACAATGGCTTAGGGTTTGACCAAATTTAGGCGATGACTTTGGCTTTTGGTAAGAACCTGTTGCATTTGGCCAAGGTTTTTTTGAACAAAAGGCGGTGGATAGCGAGGGGGGAGGTCCAATAAAGCTGAAAAAATAAAATAGTACTAGGTATTGCAAAGTACCTTGGGGTTCGTAGGTTTGTCCCATGAACAGGGAAAATGTACGCGCACAAATGCGCAAAGGCGTCCTGGAGCTCTGTATACTCCGGGTTTTGGGTCAGGCGGAGGCCTATGCCAGTGATTTACTGGACAATCTCCGCAAAGCCGATATGCTGGTGGTCGAGGGGACCTTGTATCCCCTGCTGACTCGTATGAAAAATGCGGGTTGGCTGGATTACCGCTGGGAGGAATCCAAAAGTGGACCACCCCGCAAGTATTATCGACTGACGGAGCTGGGCCAAGAAATCCTCTCGGATTTGGACCAAGAATGGTTGGCTTTTACCGAGGCGGTGGCCTCCTTATCGCGTTAAAATTTCAATTTTTTTTATAAGAAACATACCATGAAAACAACCGTTTCAATTCATTTGGGAGGCCATTTGATGCACGCCGAGGAGGATGCCCATCACGCGTTGGTTCAATATTTGGAATCCATCAAAAAACATCTCCGAACCACCGAGGGTCGCGACGAAATCCTGGCGGATATCGAATCTCGTTTTGCCGAACTGCTTTTGGAACGCTGGATGGGAAAATCCAGGGTAATTACGCGGATGGATGTCGAAGGCGTCGTTCAAATTCTGGGGAGTCCCACGCAATGGACGGATGGCTTTGACGAGGATGGAGGGGAGAGAGATCCTTTGTTAGGAAATATACCCAAACGTTTGTTCAGGGACCCTAGTCGCCGGGTGATTGGTGGGGTTTCGGCGGGCTTGGCCTCCTATTTTGGCCTGGATTTGGCTTTGGTACGTATTGTTATGCTCTTGTTGGGTTTGTTCACCGGGATTGGAATTTTTGCTTATTTTATCTTGTGGGTGGCGGTCCCCAAGGCCAGGACGACAGCCGATAGGCTGTCGATGCAGGGGAGTGCCGTAACATTGGATTCCATACGGCGCAAAGTGGAGGAGGAATACCGGACGGTGGAACAGACCCTGCAGAACCCAAGCAATCATCGCCGGTGGGAGGCATCCATCCGGGGCTGGGTGCGCAATGCCAACGGAATAGCGGCTCCGGTGTTGAGGGGTTTGGGGAGATTGCTTGGGGTCATCCTGGCCGTGCTTACGTTTGTTTTTTTGTTGACTTTGGGCTTGGGTTTTTGGTTTATGCGAGCTGGCCTGGAGATGGGAGACGGGGTTCACCTGGAGGGCGATGCTTCTTGGGGGACCTGGCTGGGCTTGTTATGGCCCTCTACGCTTCCAACCGGCTATGCTTGGTTGGCCCTGGGTCTGGTTCTTTGCGGTAAGTTGGTTTTTATGTCAGCGCTATCCGTACGCTTGTTACGAGGATCCCCCTATCGGTTTTTTGGGAGGATCTTGGGTTTTTCGTTGTTGGCCATTCTTTTTGGGGTCCTTATGGGGCTGTGGCCTCTGGTGAAATACGCGGAGGATATTGATCAAAAAGCCGAAATAACCCGCACGATTCCATTGGATACCAACCGAACCGAATGGAATTTGGGTTTACTCCCCACTTGGCAGGATCAAGAAGGCAGGCTCATCGAGTGGACGGGGGAACTTCGGTTTTTGGAGGATGAATACAGCGGGGGCAACGAAGACAACGACGCCAACCAGGAGGCGACGCGTTGGAGCATGACCGAGCAGCAAGTCTATGGGAACCTTATGGGGGTTCGCATCGTGCCCACGGACGGTAAGGCCCTCTTGGAGTCCAAGGTATGGGCTGCGGGCAAAACCAAGGCAAGGGCCAGGAGCCGTTCGGCTTCGGTGCAAATCGAAAGCAGGTGCGATAGCAGCGGACGCATTGCCTTGGCCGAGGGTTTGAATTTTCCCAAGAAGGATGGATATCGCTTGCAACGGGTGGAATGGACCCTGCTGATTCCGATGGGGCAAAGCCTACGAATTGACCCTGAATTGGTACCTTACCTCGAAGAAACGCTTGTCGTTGGGGATTTGCCCTATTCGTCCTTGGCGGGTCAGCGTTGCATGATGACCTACAACGGTTTGGTCCGAATTGTGCCCTAAACGTACGGTGAATTCGTCTACGGAAATTAGTAAGAATTGACAAGGCGTTTTGTCTCGTACGGTATATTTTTGGACTTGAATGAATTTGTATAACATCATCTTGATAATCTCCATCAATAAATTAGATTTATGTTAAGAAAATTACTTTTTGTTGCGCTTTTCGTTGTTATCAAGAGCCTAACGTCTTTTGCTCAAACGGATTATTTTCAACAGAAGGTGCAGTACCGCATACAGGTTCGCTTGGACCCTGCCAAGCATACCTTGCACGGCCGATTGGTTTTGGATTATACCAACCAATCCCCTCATTCCTTGGATCGCTTGGTCATGCATTTGCATCCCAATGCGTATTCCAGCCATCGAACGGCCTTTGGGCAACAACAAATTGCAGGGGGTAGTA
>VGFN01000077.1 GCA_016868875.1 Bacteroidota bacterium | reverse complement strand
TATTGGTACCGTGACGCATTTTAATGGTTTGGCTCAGGTTACAGCCGATTCTATTGTGGTGATATCCAGTGGAAATACTTTGCCTGCTCCGCAAGTAGTGACCTCGATGAGTGACTTGACAGAGTCTCGTTTGATTCGGATCAATAACTTAACCCTTGTTCCTTCTTCCACTCCTTCAGCCCAATGGCCTGTATCCGGCGCTACAGGATCAGGTCGTACCGTAAAGGCCACTAACGGGGTGGATACTTTCGACATTCGTATCGATAACGACGTTAACCTCTATAATTCACCTGCTCCGACGGGGACCTTCAGCATGATAGGGGTGGGCAGTCAATTTGATGCAACTGCACCACATACTTCGGGTTACCAATTATGTCCTCGCTATCTTGCAGATTTGGTCCAAGTGGTCACTTATTCGGTGAGTGGTACTTTAACGTATAATAATACAGCATCAACCCCGATGACCAATTCTGTAGTGCGCATCAAAGACGGATTAGGCGCTGTGGTTGCCTCAGATTCTACGGATGCATTGGGCGCCTATGCAATGTCCGCTGTTCCTTCGGGATCCTATACCTTGGAAGCCATCACCTCCAAGCCTTGGGGTGGGGTCACCGCATCGGATGCCTTAGGGATCAGCAGGCATTTCTCCGGTTCTGTGCCTTTGACAGGTCTTCGGCTGTCCGCGGCGGATGTGAACGGTAGCTCTTCGATAACATCGGGCGATGCTCTTTTGGTGAACCGCCGTTTCAGCGGTAGCCTCTTTGCTTTTACCGTAGGGAATTGGCTCAGCGAAAGACCAGCGTTGAACGTCGTTTCGGGAAATGTCACCCAGGATCTCAAAATGCTTGCCTTTGGCGACGTTAACGGATCGTATGTTCCAAATACAACGCTGCGCGGAACCGCGTCGGTATTGGGGTTGATTCAAGGCGCTGAGGCATCGGAATTTAACGGCTCGATGGGTCAGGTGAAGGTAACGTTGCGTGCAGACCGTGCCATGGAATTGGGTTCCGTTTCGTTGGAATTGCCCTTGCCAGCCGGTGTTCAAGTGGTTGGGATGGAGCCAGGAAAACTCCAAGGCCATTACAGTTGGGGTCAACGTGAGGGGATGTGGTGTTACGGTTGGTTCGATGCATCGGGTATGAAGCTCAACGAAAACGATGCCGTGGTCACCGTTACTTTGAAGGCGGATCGCTCCGAACTTCTCGAGCAATTGAATTGGACGGCACTTCGTTTGGGTGGACTCAGTGCGATGACCGACGTATGGGGTCAAGAGATTGCGGGGAATTTGAGGGTTCCTTCGTTCAAGACTTCGACCAATGGCATGAGCATGTTCCCGAATCCAAGTGCAGGAGACCTTCAGGTTTCTTGGGGTTCCTCAAGCCAAACACCGTCCAAAGTGTTGGTTCGTGATTTGACCGGTAGGGTTGTAACCGTGGTTAGCCCTGTTCACGGCACCCAAACGCTTCGCATGGATTTGCAGGCTGTTCCTGCCGGTACTTATTCGGTGGAGCTGCTGTGGAACGCCGCTGAGGGTATTGCCCGTATCGAACGCTCAACCTTGGTAGTGCGGCCGTAAAGCCAATAATTTTCTTGTTGCGTTGATGGTTACGCAACAAATCGCTTATTAATACAAAGGGCGGCTCGCAAGAGTCGCCCTTCTTTTTGAGCCTAAGCGAACATCCATTTTCAAATTGCTCCTGTAGGAATGCGGTATTCTCCGATGGACTTAGAGGCGATGCGTCAGTTGAGGCAAAATATCGGATTTCCAGGCTGCAAAATCCCCGGCTAAAATATGTTTTCTGGCGACCCTGGTGAGGTCCAAATAAAAATGTAAATTATGAAGGGTTGCCAGCCTTGGCCCTAACATTTCATGACATTGAAAGAGGTGAGCCACATAGGCTTTGGAATAGATGCGGTCCTCCGTTAACGAGCTTTCTGGGTCAAGGGCTGTGAAATCGCTTCGCCATTTGCGATTACGGAGGTTGATGATGCCTTTCCAAGTGAAGAGCATCCCGTTCCTGGCGTTGCGGGTTGGCATAACGCAGTCAAAGAGATCTACACCCCGCGCAATACTCTCCAGGATATTGGCGGGAGTGCCGACACCCATCAGGTAACGGAATTGATTTTCCGGCAAAATGGAGGTGACCTCTTCGGTCATTTGGTACATATCCTCGATGGGCTCGCCCACGCTGAGTCCACCGATCGCGCAACCGTGGGTGGCCCGCTCCGCAACAAAGCGAGCGGATTCAACGCGAAGAGAGGGGTAGGTCGAGCCTTGCACAATGGGGATGAGCCTTTGGGGATGGCCGTAGAGCGGTTGGGTCTGTTCCCAGGCCTTCAAACTGCGGTCCAACCAGCGGTGAGTTAGCTCCATACTTGCCTTGGCATCTGCATGGGCAGATGGGTATGGGGTGCATTCGTCAAAGGCCATGCAGAAATCCGCCCCAATCGAGCGTTGTATACGCATGGATTCCTCTGGACTGAATAAATGCCTGGATCCATCAATATGGCTGGCGAACTCCACACCCTCTTCGCGAATGCGACGACGATCGGACAAGGAGAAAACCTGGTAACCTCCGCTATCCGTTAGCAGAGGCCCATCCCAGCGCATGAAGCGATGTAATCCCCCCGCTTGTTCCAAGAGTTCGGTCCCCGGCCTTAAGTACAAATGATAGGTATTCCCCAAAACAATACCTGCTCGGATACTGTCCTGGAGCTCGGCTGAGCTGATGCCTTTGACGGTTCCTTGGGTCCCTACCGGCATGAACAATGGCGTTTCGATTGGGCCATGCGGGGTCTGCAGCAAACCTGCTCTCGCAGAGGTTGAAGGGTCTTTGGCCACGAGTTCAAAGCCGCTCCCGTTGCTGGCTGGGCTGTTCAAATTGGCAGGAGGTTGGAGGGACATGTGGACAACGGGTGGATAATCTGAGGTCAAAATTCGCCCCTGACTTTTAATTTCGCACCCTATGCCCGAAATGATAATGAATTTTCCTTGGTGGATGTTTTTTGCGGCGGTCGGACTTTGGCATCTATATTATCTTCAACGCTACTGGTGGACTGTCATGTGGAATGCCCATGGGAAACAAGGGCGATCGGGCACGGCCAAACCGGTGAGCCTTATTGTAGCCGCCCGAAACGAAGCCGAAAACCTTCGCCGTAACATTCCGGTGTGGATGGCCCAAGACCACCCGGATTTCGAAGTCATCGTGGTCAATGACAGCAGTTGGGACGAAACGGGTTTGGTGCTCAAGGAATTTGCGGAGGTCTATCCTCGTCTCAAAATTGTATCGGTCGAGGAACAAGATAAATACCCCACCGGCAAAAAATTTGCGCTAACCTTAGGGATCAAAGCCGCATCCCATTCCTATCTAATCTTCACGGATGCAGACTGCAGGCCCGCAAGTGAACAATGGCTGTCCATGATCCAAGGCACTTACAAGGATTCCACGGAATTGGTTTTGGGTCATGTTCAACTGGAAAAGACCCAAGGGATGCTCGGATTGTTTCAGCAATTCGATGCATTGTACACCAATTTGCAGTGTTACGGTCATGCCCTTGCCGGCAAGGCCTTCATGGGAAGAGGGGGGAACCTATCGTACCTTCGGAATTTGTTTTTCTATCACAAAGGTTTCAGCGCACACCTCAAACATATTTCGGGGGACGACGGCCTGTTCGTTAACCAAGCGGCCACCAAGAACAACGTCAAGGTTTGTCTTCAACAGGATGCCTGGACCTATACGGAGGCTCCAGCGAGTTGGGGCGCATGGTTCCAGCAAAAGAAGAGGCATGTCAGCAGCGCTGCGTACCTCAAATTTGGGCACAAACTTCGTACAGCGATGTACGGAATATCCTTGTGGATGATGGTGTTATGGCCTGCCTTGGCCTGGATGTTTCCTTTGGAGTACTCCGTGCCCTGGGCTTGCCTGTGGGTTTATCGATGGGGAACCTTGGGTTGGGCCGCAGTACGGTTCAAACAAGCAGGACTCCTACCGCTCTTACCCATCCTCGACCTCAAGAATTTGTTCCTACGAACCGTATGGGCAATGAGCATGACTCAGCCCTCCAAAGCCAGGTGGTAGGCCAAGGCGGATGATTATGGCTGCCGAACCAAGAAACTCCATGCAAAGCGAGGCCATCGCCGTGGATTGGTTGCGTTATTTCCCTGATCTTCAGGGTGATCAGGCACAATCCCTGAACAATCTCCCTGCAATGTACCGGGCGTGGAATTCTCAAATCAATGTTATTTCTCGTAAAGACGAGGAAGCCATTTCAATTCATCATGTGTTGCACAGCCTGGCTCTTGCCAAGGTGATGGCATTCACCCCTGGAATGCGCATTTTGGATATTGGGACGGGTGGCGGCTTCCCGGCCATCCCCCTAGCGATTGTCTTTCCGGAGGTGCAATGGGTTGCGGTCGATTCCATTGGCAAAAAAATCAAAGTCGTTCAGGATATTGCTCGCCAATTGGGACTTACCAATTTGGAGGCCTTGCACAGCCGAGCAGAGCAAGTGCCCGGTCCCTTTGATTTTGCGGTATCCAGAGCAGTTGCACGCATGGCGCTCTTGGTGGACTGGACCGAGGCTTTGCTATCAAAGCAATCGCGGGGCCCCAAACCCAACGGCTGGTTGGTGCTCAAAGGCGGTGATCTCCAAGGTGGCCTAGGGGAAGAACTGACAGAGCTCGGAAGACCCTTTGAGGTTTATCCCGTGCGGGATTTCCTGGAGGATCCGTTTTTTGACCTAAAATATGTAGTGTACATGAAGGCATGCCATTCCTTATCTAAATTTAAATAAATTTGACCTATAGCATTTGCCATGAAAGTGTACCATGATTTGCTCTCCAAGATTCTAACCGAAGGAATCCACAAAGAAGACCGAACCGGCACAGGGACGCGAAGCATTTTTGGCCCGCAGATGCGCTTTGATCTGCAGGAGGGTTTTCCCTTAATTACTACCAAAAAGGTACATTTCAAGTCTGTGGTTCATGAATTGTTATGGTTTATTAGCGGATCGACCAATATCGCCTATCTGAAAGAAAACGGGGTTAGTATCTGGGACGAATGGGCGGATGCCCAAGGCGAACTCGGTCCGGTTTACGGTAAACAATGGCGCCGATGGCTTGGCCCCGATGGGAAGGAGACCGATCAATTGGCGGAGCTTATCCGTCAACTTCGGACCA
>VGFN01000076.1 GCA_016868875.1 Bacteroidota bacterium | reverse complement strand
CGTGGTCATGGCCTTTTTTGTCATCTTTGATCAAACGGCGAAGAAATGCGTCCGGGAGATCCATAGGGTATTCGTCAAAGAACTTCTCCATCATGCGGAATCGAAGCAATTGTTCGGCCTCCTGATCCCAACCGGCTTTGATAAATTCTTCGGTGCGGCTACGGAACTCTGCCTCATCCATGCTAGCCCCAAATACCTTGGCAAAAAAAGCCTCGTTCAAATCGGCTTTCCCCTCCCTCAAAATATTGGACACCTCAAAGTCAAAACGAGTCTGTGGGGCCAGTTGCTCACCCTCGTTGAGCTTGAAACCTTTGGCGATGGCCTCGCTGTGATCACCGTACAGGTCATGCGGGGTCAAGGTTCCGGTGAAGCCTTTGCCTTTGCCCAGAAGTTCTGCCTTCAGGGCGTCCTGGACAATTTCGTCCAAGGCAACCAAGGTTACCCCTTTGCGAGCGCTTTGCCCTTGGAGGTCTTGTCCCTCGGAGGGAGTGAGTCTCAAAAAAATCCGGTCCCCTGCCTCGGCGGTGTCCGGATATGCTCCCTCAAAATACCGACTTCTCCACTGTTCAATAAGCTCATCCACTTCGGACGCGCCCGGTTGGGGTTCTGCCTTGTCGAAAGATTCTTGGAAAGGCTGCAGTTCAACTTTGGGACGTAATCCCAAATCATACTGAAAGTCAAAGATCAATCCGTCTTCTAACCCGTTGGGGAAGGGCTCGTGACCCACCACCGGTAGGGGCTGTCCAAAAAAATCCATGTTGTTCTGGCGGGCATAATCCATCAAATGGTCGTTGACCAACTTACCCATTTCTTCTTGCAAGACCGACAAACCGTACTGTTTCCGAATTAATCCGTCCGGCACCATCCCGGGCCTGAAACCGGGCATTTTGATGTTTTTGCGAACCTCTTTGAGGCCTTTTTCGACCCGTGGTCGGTAATCCTCCGGGTTTAGGGTCAAGGTCAAGCGGATCTCCAAAGGAGATAGAAATTCCTGAGAAATATTCAAAATATGGATTTAAAGTAGTTAATGAGGATAAAACACATAATGCGGAGAAACTTGTTAGAGAGCCTCTAAAGGTTTCCAACGAAGCCTGGTGCGGATGGAGGGACTCGAACCCACACGCCTTGCGGCACCAGATCCTAAGTCTGGCACGTCTACCAATTTCGCCACATCCGCATAAACAAAGAGCAAAAGGAAAGGTTTGGAGGCATTTCCTTGGAGGCCTAAAGATAGATAGCGGAGCGGCCGCATTGTATTTTTGTATTGTGGAAAATAACCCTTCTTCCCTCGTCCCCTGGAGCCTTTCGGCTGAAGAAGAGGTCAAAGAAATTTCCAAAAGGTACCGTTCCTTGCTCAAGACATGCCGACCCTTCCTGGACAAGGGTAACCGCAAATTGATCCGTAGAGCCTTCGAATTGGCGGTGGACGCCCACAAGGATATGCGCCGTAAGTCAGGGGAGCCTTACATCTTCCACCCCATTGAGGTTGCTCGCATTACCGCCGAAGACATTGGATTAGGAACCACCGCCGTTGTGGCCGCCCTGCTTCACGATACCGTCGAGGACACTGAGCTGACCATGGCCGAAATCGAAAATGAATTCGGCAATATCGTGGCCAGAATAATCGAGGGCCTTACCAAGATTTCGGGCCTTTATAACAAGTCCAGTGATTCCAGCCAGCAACTGGAGAATTTTCGCAAAATGTTGCTCACCCTGGCGGATGATATCCGAGTTATCCTCATCAAGCTGGCCGATCGCCTCCACAACATGAGAACCCTGGACAATATGCCCCAGGATAAGCAACTCAAAATTGCCCACGAAACCTCTTACCTCTTCGCCCCGTTGGCCCATCGCCTCGGACTTTATAACATTAAATCAGAATTGGAGGATCTCGCTCTCAAATACACAGAGCCAGGCATTTACCGGAATATCGCCCGCAAGCTTCAAGAGACCAAAGTCCGTCGTGACCGGTATATCCGTGAGTTCATTGTTCCCCTTCAACAAAAAGTCGAATCCGCCGGCCTCAAAGCGGAAATCAAAGGCCGCCCCAAGAGCATCTCTTCGATATGGAATAAGATGCAGAAGCAAAGCATTGATTTCGAAGAAGTCTATGATTTATTTGCGATCCGAATCATCCTGGACAGCCCCCTACCCTTGGAGAAAACCGATTGTTGGAGAGTTTATGCCCTGATTACAGACCAATACCAGCCCAACCCCAATCGCCTAAGGGATTGGATTTCTACACCCAAAATCAACGGGTACGAATCCCTCCATACCACCGTCATGGGTCCCGAAGGCAAATGGGTCGAAATACAGATCCGTAGCCAACGCATGAACCAGGTGGCCGAAAAAGGTTTAGCGGCACATTGGAAATACAAAGACCAGGACGGAGATCCCGCCCTTGACTCTTGGATCAACAAGGTCCGCGAAATGCTGGAATCCCCGCAACCGAATACCATGGAATTCATGGACGAATTCAAGTTGCAGCTCTACTCCAAGGAGATTTTTGTCTTTACCCCCAAAGGCAAATTGCTCAAAATGTCTGCAGGTTCTACCGCATTGGACATGGCCTTTGAAATCCACTCCGAATTAGGCCTCAAATGCATCGGCGCCAAGGTCAACCACAAACTGGTTCCCTTAAGTTACGTTCTTCGCAACGGTGATCAAGTCGAAATCCTTAGTTCCAATATCCAAAGGCCCAACCCGGATTGGCTGCAATTCCTAGGCACCGCCAAAGCCAAAAACCGGGTTCGTCAATCCCTGAAAGAACAGCGTAGGGAAATTACCGAAGCCGGCCGGTTGAAATTCCTTCAAAAACTCAAAGGCATGACCACCGAAGTGAACGAGGACGTCCTGCAAAGAATCGTTCACCACCTGGGGCAACTAAACGCTCAAGACCTGTATTACGATACCGAAATGGGCAAAATTGACTGGACCCGGGTCCAAAGTGCCCTCCGACCCCGAAACAAACGAAGCGCATCCAAGGAATTGACTAACCTCACCGGCACGGAATCCAATCAATCCTCCAAACGCCCAAGGCAAAGTCCAAAGGACCCCCATTTCGATGAAACCGATTACGCTAACCAACCAGTTTGGGTAGACGGCAACCAAACTGATTTCCGTTACCATTTGGCCTCTTGTTGCAACCCCATTCCCGGAGATGAAATCGTTGGTATTCCCGAACCCGGGAAGGAGATGGTCATTCACCGGCAGAATTGCGTCAATTCCGCAATCACCCATTCCACCTCCCATCAACTTGCGGTAAGAACCCGATGGAACAAAGGGTCCAAGGTAGCCTTCCTCACCGGGATCTTCCTCAAAGGCACCGATGACAAGGGCATAATTAGCGGGATAACCCACGTCATTACCGATGAGATGCAGCTGAATATGCGTTCCATTTCCGTGGTATCCGAAGACGGCATATTCGAAGGCCGCATTATGGTGTACCTTGATGATACCAAGGCACTGCAGGACTTGATGCTGCGCCTGCGCAAGGTCCGTGGTGTTTTGAAGGTTGGGCGTATAGAGAAAATGGAACCGTCACTTAAATTTGGCCTTTAACAAAAAATGATGGAAGCAGATGTGTTGTTAGGGTTGCAGTGGGGCGACGAGGGCAAGGGCAAAGCAGTGGACGTTTTGGCGCCCTCCTACCATTGGATCGCCAGGTTTCAAGGAGGACCCAATGCGGGACATACCCTTTGGATGGACGGCCAAAAAATCGTTCTGCACACCATACCCTCGGGCATATTTAGGGAGGATTGCATGAACCTCATCGGTAACGGTGTTGTTATCCATCCCCCATCACTCCTTCAAGAAATCAAGGCATTACGGCAGCATGGCCTCCATCTTGAAGGAAAACTCATGATCAGCGCCAAGACACACCTCATTCTCCCTGGTCACCGCCTCTTGGACCAAGCCTTTGAATCAGCCAAAGGAGATCATAAGATAGGGTCCACCCTTCGAGGCATCGGACCTGCTTATACCGACAAATACGCCCGGCATGGACTACGATACTGCGATTTGGCCGGCCCTCAAGGTAATGCCTTATTAGAGACAGCGCACGAGGAACATCTACGTCAACTCAAAGCCTTGGACTTTGAATTGCCAAAGGATTTGCCTGAACAAGTCCAAGCATGGATGGACGCTGTCTACGAGTTGCTTCGTGATTTTGCACCTGCCGACGGTTCCTGGTTATTGAATCAAGCCTTGGACCAGGGCCAAAGAGTCTTGGCAGAAGGCGCGCAGGGTAGCCTACTCGATGTGGAATTTGGTGCCTATCCCTTTGTAACCTCCTCCCATACCACCTCGGCCTCGGCCTGTACCGGATTGGGAATTGCCCCCAACCGCCTCGGAACAGTCTATGGCCTGTTCAAGGCCTATTGCACTAGGGTAGGCAGCGGGCCTTTTCCCACCGAACTCCATGACCAAACCGGAGAAGCCCTGCGCCGTGCCGGCCATGAGTTTGGGGCCACCACGGGCCGACCCCGTCGATGCGGATGGCTTGACTTACCAGCTCTCGCCTATGCCATTCGACTCAGCGGTGTTAGCCAACTGATTATCACCAAAGCAGATGTGCTTTCCGGTTTCGAAGAAATCAAAATTGCCACCCATTATCAAGGCCTTGATAATCACCAATCACCATACCCCAACGATTCAATAGAGTGCATTCCGGAATACAAGACTTTTCAAGGTTGGAACCTTGAAGCCTCTCAATCCTATGGCAGCCGTCAACAGTTACCGACTCAACTCCAAACTTATTTAAGTTATTTGGAGGATCAGCTGAATTTGCCAATTCGATGGATTTCCTTAGGACCTGAACGCAATCAGATCTTGGAATGCAAGTAGATATTTTGCTCCTTGTAAAATAGCCACCCCAACAACAGGCAGATTTCAGACACCTTGGAAATTCAAATTCCAAAAAACCTCAGCGCCAAGGATGCCTTGTTTGCCTTGCTTCATACATACAAGGACGTCCCGTACCTTGGAGTTCTTTGGACTGCAAATGCCAAAGCGCCTGATAATGACCCAAACTCCACGACCGAGTCCGATTGCTATCCGGAGGCATATCATACCACTGAATGGGTCTTCGGCGTAGGGATTTCCACGGATGATATTGACCCAGAGCCACTTATTCAAGGTTGCGCATTTAACTTCGAAGCCTTTGAACAAATGCACAAAGCTAGGCCTGCCTTCCGCATGGGCTACTTTGCCTACGACATGAAAGCCCAAACCATGGGCCAAGCTTCTGAACTCCCACCTGCAACAGGAGATCC
>VGFN01000075.1 GCA_016868875.1 Bacteroidota bacterium | reverse complement strand
CTGCTGGGTTAACCAACACGGCCCCATAATCTCCGCCAAGGGCTCCGTTCGCCCCGGCCATGCCCGCGCTCCTTGCGGTAACGGCCATATCAGGTCTCCCGTATAACCATACGTCATTCAAGCCTTGAGCTCCCGATTCAAGACCTGTAACAAACAAGAATATTAACCCAACAAAGCAAATCCGTAGCGCTGAGTTCAATTTCATAAGAAATCGTAGCCTTAACGCCTTGGTGAAAATGAACCGGAACGACCGGAACCCGAAGAAGAACCCGAAAAGGATCGGCTCGAACCTGAAGAGGATCTGGTCGAAGAACCGAATGAAGAGCGCGGCGCAGAATATGTTGAGCGAGGCGTGCTGTACGATGAGCGAGGCGTGCTATACGATGAGCGAGGCGTGCTGTACGATGAGCGAGGCGTGCTGTACGATGAGCGAGGCGTGCTATACGATGAGCGAGGCGTGCTATACGATGAGCGAGGCGTGCTGTACGATGAGCGAGGCGTGCTGTACGATGAGCGCGGCGTGCTGTACGATGAGCGCGGCGTGCTGTACGATGAGCGCGGGGTGTTGTCTTCCGATCGAGGTGAACGATACTCTGACCTTGGACTACGATTTACCCAAGAACTTCCACGTACCTTGTCGTTCCCGTAAGTCCTTTCAGTTCCTTTGTCGAAATATGAGCCACGGTTTGTACGGGATTCCGAAAAGCGATCTCTGAAAGAGTAATTGCGATCCCTGGATGATCCCGATGGGTTTCCAGCATAGTCAACCCCTGTTCGGGTTCTGTTGTCTACCCCTTCACGCTGGGCAGAACGCGACTGTGCATACGGCAATGAAAAAAAACGTCGCCCACGTTGCTCGTTGGAGCCTGCACTCGCTACCACATTTGCGGAAGATGGATTCTGTCTATTACCATTAATTGCAGATACCCTGCTTACAAAATCGCCGTGACGACGGGATGTCCCGTTCACCCTGGCCTGACCCCAGGGGGTCATACGATTTCCAGTACTATTCCTGACATTAATTTGGTTCAGACGATCCCTTCGAGGACCTGAACGATAACGGGGCTGGTTATAAATCCAAACATAGGTGTTGCCTCCCCAGCCGTTCCAACCACCCCAACCCCACCGATTCCAGCTCCCCCAATGGTTCCATCCGCCGTAACCCCAACTGTTCCAACCGCCCCCCCAACCGTATCCGCCGCCCCAACCCCAGCCGTTACCCCATGGATTGTTCCAAGAATTCCATGGATTGTTCCAATAGGCATAATAATTCCATCCCCCGCCCCAGCTCCAACAAGGGGCGTTCCATCCAATGCCTGGTCCGATTCCCCATCCCCAACCGCCGTAGTTCGGGCTATACAGCCCGGGCAAAGCATTGGCATCCCATTGACCATCTCGGTACCCGCGGCGGTAAGCCCTGCGGTAATCTGCGATACTCATTCCCAAATCGTCATCCAAAAAGACAGTTCCCCTTTCATCATCCTCCCATCCACGGGATCCAACCCATCGATCAGCCCTTCCAAGATCATTATTGCGCCTACCAAAATCAGATCCAGTTCGGTCTGCCCCTTCTGCCCGGTTACCCCTATCTCGATTCGTAAAATTATCCCCAGGACCGTTGATCGAGGCTTCCCGACCTTGTCGATCCTCTTCAGCATCAAATCCCCCTGCCACGTAATAGGTGTCAGCATTGTAATGATCGTCAGCTCCTGAAACCGTAAGCGCCTGCCTTGAACACGAAAACAAAGCCGGCAATAAGAGTAATGCAACGAGGTTCAGCAAACTCAAGGAACTTTTCATGGCTAATGGATTTAAAGGGCTGATTAATGCAAATTTACGCTTCTATTTGTTAAAATTATGGATAAGGTTTCTTGTTGAAGGTTTAATCAAAAAAATGGATTTCAAAAAATTTACGCGTCTTCCTGGTTTTGGTGTGTTTTTTTTGCATTGAACCTGATTTGAACCGTTCATCCTTGCAATTCAATCTCCTTCCTTGATTTTTAATTTGTTAACGTAAAATGGCCAAAGAAATTACAGAACGCTCCCAAGATTATGCTCAATGGTACAACGACCTGGTGATCAGGGCAGGGCTGGCTGATTATTCGGCGGTTCGGGGTTGCATGGTCATCAAGCCCTACGGCTTTGCGATTTGGGAAAGAATGCGGGATGCCCTGGATACCAAGTTCAAGGCTACCGGCCACCAAAACGCCTATTTTCCCCTCTTCATTCCCAAATCCTTCTTCAGCAAAGAAGCCGCCCACGTGGATGGTTTTGCCAAAGAATGCGCCGTGGTGACGCATTACCGACTGCGTAATGGAGCGGATGGTCAAATCGAGGTGGACCCGCAGGCCAAACTCGAGGAGGAACTGATCGTCAGGCCGACCTCCGAGACCATTATCTGGAACAGCTACCGGGATTGGATCCAGAGTTACCGTGACCTACCCTTGCTCATCAACCAATGGGCCAACGTGGTCCGCTGGGAAATGCGCACACGACTTTTCCTTCGGACTACCGAGTTTCTTTGGCAAGAGGGTCATACGGCCCATGCGACAGCAGAGGAGGCCATTCACGAAACCAAGCAAATGCTGGACGTGTACGCCGACTTTGCGGAACAGTGGATGGCCATGCCCGTTATCAAAGGAGTCAAAACCGAGCAAGAACGCTTTGCGGGGGCGGTGGATACCTACTGCATCGAAGCTTTGATGCAAGACGGGAAGGCATTGCAAGCCGGTACATCGCATTTTCTTGGACAAAATTTCGCCAAAGCCTTTGATGTTCAATTTGCCAACGCCCAAGGGGGTAGAGAATATGTTTGGGCCACGTCTTGGGGAGTCTCAACGCGTTTGATGGGCGCCTTGATCATGGCCCATTCGGATGACCAAGGCTTGGTCCTCCCACCCATGCTCGCTCCAGTGCAGGTGGTGGTGGTTCCTATATACAAAGGCGCGGATACGATTTCGGTGCTGCGCGATGCTTGCCAAAAATTAGTCCACGAATGCCAAGCGGTGGGGCTCCGCGTTGAACTTGATGCAGAAGACAATGCCCGGCCGGGATGGAAATTTGCCCACCATGAATTGCGAGGCGTTCCCGTCCGCATTGCAGTTGGAATGAGGGATTTGGAAAATGGAACTGTGGAACTCGCTCGCCGGGATTTACAAACCAAAACCACAGTATCGCGTGATGGAATTGCATTAGTTTGCCAACAATTAATGAACGAAATTCAAGAGACACTCTTCAACAAGGCCTTGGACTTCCGTCGATCCATGACTTTTGAAGTGGATAACTGGGAGGATTTTCAACGACGAATTGAAGCCGGCGGTCTGGTAGCTGCGCATTGGGACGGCAGCGGCGCTACCGAAACCGCTATCAAAGAGGCCACCAAAGCCACGATTCGCTGCATACCCTTGGACCAAAAATCCGAAGCGGGTTCTTGCATTTACTCCGGCCAACCGTCCCAAGGCAGGGTGCTCTTCGCCAAAGCATATTGATCTACAACCTAACCCCTATGATCAACGAGAATAAAGACCAGCTCTTGGCGGCAGTGGCGGCCAAATCCTCCACCAAGCAAGCCATTTACCGCAATACTCTGCAGCATTTTGA
The DNA here is from genome assembly GCA_016868875.1 of Bacteroidota bacterium. Classification (GTDB taxonomy): domain Bacteria; phylum Bacteroidota; class Bacteroidia; order UBA7662; family UBA7662; genus SYHX01. The sequence goes on along the minus strand of VGFN01000075.1, from coordinate 1,700 downwards.
AACTCTCAAAGGAATCTTATCTGAACTGGCTGACGCTTGGTCCTCGGTCATGAAGGTCCAAGACCCTTCTGTAGAAATTGTATTCAAAGACAAAAATCGTTTTGAATGCGATTTCAAATTTTCAGGAGACACGCTCAGTCTCTGCATGCACACCAATGTTTTCACGTTTCCTCCAGAACATTTTGTACAGCAAAGCGCGAGGGTAGCCGCCGATCCAATGTTGGGGTATTTTGGACAAATCCAAGTTTACAATTTTCTCTCCGACAGCTTCAAATACAACCGATTAGCGGATGAGGGTTTGTTGTTGGCCAGGATCTTTGTGGATAGGGACAGTCATTTTTGGGTAGATGGAAAACAGCAGTTTAGTTTTCTTTACAACGATATCCAAGAACAAGTTCTTAACCGTGAGGTCTTGCTGAAAATCATCTTGCAAGCGATTCAATATTGCTTGGACATGGATTTGATGGTGCCGCCTTATGAGCAAGTGAATACGGTCGCCCTAGGTCAATTCCTGATGGAAAACGGGAGTTCCGGTCACAAAACCACCAAACGCCTCGGCTTTATGGGCGAAAGCTAAATCGCCGTACGCTCCAAGCGCTGATAGCGGAACCTGAGGCTGGAAGTACTTGTCAACCATTCCCCTGAATTGACCAAGGACCAACGGTTGGGGTCCAAAGGGAAGCGAGCTTGGGCCACAGGCCATAAGCCCTCTACCTCAGTTCGTTCAATAAAATGGGCGTACTCCTCCATAACACGATAAATTTCTGCTCCACCGATAACCCAAATAGGGTCGGCCTCGCTGCACAGCGCCATGGCCTCATGGGGACTCCCTGCCCAAAGGCATTGACGGAAATATGCAGGGGCTTCTGCCGAAGGAAAGGCATTATCGGGAAGATTTGCTTGCCTGGACATGACCACCATTTGCCTACCCGGCAAAGCCCTGCCAATACTCAACAAGGTTTTTCGGCCCATGATGCAGGAATGGCCCATGGTCAACGCCTTGAAGCGGGATAAGTCCTCTGGTAATTTCCATAACAAATCATTTCCATCCCCAATGGCTCCATCCAAGGAAGAAGCCAGCAGCAGACCAACGGAACGCGAGGAGGTGGGCGAATTCATGAGTGATGATCGAGTAGAAGAGCCTAAACAGCAACCGGGGCTTTGATGGCCGGGTGGGGATTGTACCCCTCCAAACAAACATGATCGAAGCGAAAATCATCAATTTCCCTCACCGATGGATCCAAATGAAGGGTTGGAAGGGGTCTAGCCTCCCGACCCAATTGGAGCCGCGCCTGCTCCTCATGGTTGGCATACAAATGGGCATCGCCCATGGTGTGCACCAACTCACCGACCTTAAGACCGCAGATCTGCGCCATCATGTGGGTGAGCAAGGCATAGGATGCTATGTTGAAGGGAACTCCCAAAAAAACATCGGCGCTGCGCTGGTACAATTGGCAGGACAATTTCCCTTCGGCCACATAGAACTGAAAAAAACTGTGACAAGGTGGCAAAGCCATTTGGGGAATATCACTGACATTCCAAGCCGATAACAACAGCCTTCTCGAATCAGGGTTGGTCCGAAGTTGACGGATAAGCTCCGCCAATTGATCGGTCTCCTTCCCATCGGGGCCAAGCCATCGGCGCCATTGTTTACCGTAAACCGGACCGAGTTCGCCTTGGGCATCCGCCCATTCGTCCCA
>VGFN01000074.1 GCA_016868875.1 Bacteroidota bacterium | reverse complement strand
AAACCACCTCTTTGCGGGAGGAAGAGACCAAAACCCCCAGCATCATCAAGGCAAAACCAAGATGCGCCGTCAGGCCTCCCTGCTTCATGATTTTATGACGGCGACGGTACAATTGGTGGAGGTTCCCAATCAAGGCGAAGCAGGACGCAAAAATCAAGAGGATAAAGGACCAGTACCCTATGCCCATGGAATAGGCAACAAGCAAGGTCAAAGCCACGGCAATCAAGGTGATTTGAATAATCCATTGCAAGACCGGTCCGGGATCGCTTTTCTTGAAGCGAAGTTCAAAGGCTACCGTTCCTAACAACAGAACGATTACCGCGATGGGCAATTGCCATCGGTTGTAGTAGGAAACGACCTCGGCAGGGGGGGCCAAGTTGCTGCCTGCGATGGCATTGAATACCGGGATGGAGGTGGTGAAAAGGATTTGCAAGGCGCTGATGACCAAAGTCATGCTTCCTGCGAAGAGCCAGAACTCCCGGGAACTCCCGGCCTCTTCTCCATCCGTTTCACGGGCAGGGATTACTCGCCAACGAAGGAGCAGCAGGACCATGGCCAGCGCAACAAAGGCCCCTAAAAAGATCAACAACTGACCTGATAAGCCCAGATCGGTGAAGGAATGCACCGAGCTCTCGCCAAGGATCCCTGACCTGGTCAGAAAAGTAGCATACAAGACCATCAAAAACCCCAGCAGAACGAGGATGAAGGTGGAGCGCAGGGAATACCGGCTTTTGGTGTAGGCATGCATGCCGTGCAAGGCGGCAACGAGGAAGAGCCAAGGCAACAAGGAGGCATTTTCGACCGGATCCCAGGCCCAATACCCGCCGAAATTCAGGGATTCGTAGGCCCATGCAGCCCCCATCACGATACCGCTCCCCAAAGTAAGGATGGCGACCAGGGTCCAACCCTGGGCAGGACCCACCCAATCCTCGTATCTACGCGTCCACAAGGCGCTTACCGCATATCCAAAGGGAATGGTGCAGGAGGCAAATCCCAGGAAGAGCACCGGTGGATGGATGACCATCCAAGGATTTTGTAACAACGGATTGAGTCCGTTGCCGTCCGTGATCCACTGAAGGTAATCTGGACGGTTGAAAATGGGGGCCTGCAAGGTATCGCGCAGGAGGGTGAAGGGGCTGCTCCCTATAGACCATTCCATAAGCCCGGGAATCCCCAAGGTGGTTCCCAGGAGCATGCTGCTCAGCATGAGTTGGGCCAAGGAAAGAACGCCCATAACGCCTGCCTCCCAACGTCTTCCGCTGACCGCTAGGAATATCCATCCCAACACCGTGTGCCAGAAAATCCACAGCAGGAAACTCCCCTCCTGCCCTTCCCAGAAGGCAGAGAGGATGTAATGCGTCGGTAAGGCTTTGGACGCGTGCGACCAGGCGTAATGATACTCGTAGCGATGAAAATAAATGATCCCAAAAAGGGTGGCGATGATGGTGAACACCGCAGCACTATGAATCCCGAAGGACCAGCGGCCCCACAGTTCCCAGCGACCGCGGGACAGGGTATGTCCGTTCAGGGCATGCCCGTAGGACAGGGTACTCATCAAGGCGGCACAGAACGAAACAATGACTGCAAGATGCCCCAAATGGCCGGGCCAAAGCAATTCGCCTGCATATTCCATCGCGATCAATTCGAAGATTAAGGGTTAGTGGAGGCAGTAGGTACCTGGTCCTCGGTGTATTTGGAAGGGCATTTGGTTAGAATCTGGTCCGCCACAAAGACCGACTTGTTTTCTTGCTTGGATGGGCTGGGAACGACCTTGCCAACGATGACCACTTGTTCGGAGCGTTCAAAGTCTTGGGGCTTGGCACCGTAATACACCACGGACATGCTCAGGCCTTGCTGATCACGTAACCGGAACCGAAGCAGGTTAGCGTCCTGGGTCGGATTGTACACCAACGGATAGCCCCGGTCCAATTGTCCGACCACGTGGTAGCTACGGTCAGGGTTGGCTGCGGCTTCGGCAAAGTCCACATAGGAACTGCTTTCGCCCAGGGTGCTGACGAGGATCGCCAGCCCGGTGCCAACCAAAAGCAAGAGGTATAGGGCAGATCGTTTCATGCTTCAAAGTTCGTATCTAAAGAACGCATTCATGCGCATTTTTGTTGGTTCAACCCATGATAAAAGTCCAGACGGCATGAACCTCTTCCCTCTAACCATCCGCTTAGGTGTTCTGACCTTGGCCTTGATGCTGCTGCACATCTCCACAGGATGGACCCAAAGCCGTGGTAACGAAGGGAATCGAGGTGGGGGTCGTAGCGATTTGAAGCCTGTGATTACCGGGCGGGTCTTGGATTCCCTGACCGGGGAGGGTTTGGCAGGGGTGAATGTGGTCGCGGTGGGGGTAAGGGACAGCGCATTGCGCACAGGGGTTTCTACCGATGCCCAAGGTCGCTTTGTGCTCACCTTGCTGAGGCCTGGGGGGTACATGCTCCAATGCACCTACGTTGGATATGCCCCTTACCGTAAGTTCCAGCGATGGTTGGAATCCCAAAGCGTTGGCAATCTTTTAATGGCTCCGCTAACGACGCAATTGGGTTCGGTGGGCATCGAAGCCCAGGCCAAACGCATTGAACAGCGAGGCGATACGACGGAGATTAATGCCGCCGGGTACAAGACGACCGCGGATGCGGATGCTGAACAACTGATTCGCAAAATGCCCGGGATCACTGTGGAGAACGGGACACTCAAGGCACAAGGCGAGGAGATCCGTCGCGTCCTGCTGGATGGTCAGGAATATTACGGCAACGATGCCTCCGCGGCATTGCGTAACCTCCCGGCCGATGCGATCGATAAGGTCCAACTGATCGACCGCCTCAGCGATCAGGCCCAGTTCAGCGGGATCAACGATGGCAATACCGAGAAAACCCTTAATTTGATAACGCGTACTGGTCTGAACAGCAGCCGTTTCGGTAAAGTGTACGGGGGTATGGGGGCCTTGAGTGATCCAGAGCAAGTCCAGGGGGAGGAGCCATTCCGGGCCCTGCCCTTCGACGCTTACGGTCAGGCCTTTCAGCCCCTGCTCCCTTCCGAAGGCGCTCGGTACATGAGCGGTGGTAACACATCTTGGTTCAAGGGCAAGCGTCGAATCAGTGCCGCGTTGCTCGCGAACAATATCAATCAGCAGAATTTTTCCAGTGCCGAGATTTCAGGACTGCTTGGAGCAGCCGGGGGCATGGGAGGAGGAATGGGCGGTATGCGGATGATGGGCCGGGGAGGTTCCGGAAGTATGGGTGGAGGCAGTGGTGGAGGAATGCCATCGGGCGTCGATATGGGGCTAAGCAACCCCACCCAAAGAGGCTTGACGGCAACACAATCCTTGGCCCTGAATTACAGCGACGCATGGAAAGGGGGCTGGAAAATTTCATCGGCCCTGGTGGGGAATTCCACCTTGAACGAACAAAATGCCTCGGCACGTCGGACATGGCTGAATGTAAGCGGTTTGGCCCAAGCCGACAGCAGCCGACAAGTTCAAAGGTCCAATCAACAACGATGGACAGCCAGGTTGGAATGGAATCCCGACAGCAACAGGGCCTTGATCCTTACCCCTCGAATTACCCTTAGCCAACGTTTGACCCTGGCATCCTCGATGACCGCCTCGGATTCTGCCTGGAAAACGGCGACAACGGACAGCACCATGAAACTCTCGGAGAACCGTTTGCAAAGCCGCACCGAAAACAGCCAATGGCAAGGGGGATTGGATCTGTTGTTTCGTCAGCGATTGGCCAAGGCAAGACGGAATTATTCGGTCAATTGGGCCATGGACTTTCAGGATCAAGCCACACCGCGTGACCAAAATTCTATGCTATTTGCCGTAGGCCCTGCACCCGTGATGCCTCCCCAATGGTGGCAACGCGCCGATACCAGCGAGCAGACCTTGAACCAAAGCAGAAATTTGTTAAGAAGCCGCTGGGATTTGAATTTCATTGAGCCCTTGGGTCGGGCTTCTTTGTTGGAATTCAACCTGGCCCCTCTATGGCAAAGGCAAACGGTAGGCCAGGATGTTGCTGCACTGAATAGCCTTGCGATCAAGCCTTTGTTAAGCCAAGACATGGAACAACAGCTGTGGGGAGCCCAGTACGGCATTCGCTACCGCCTGGGGGATGAAGTGCAGGAATGGACTCTCGGCCTACAGCGCCAAGATTATGCCTTGACCAACAGGGTTCTTACCGATATACAAACCATGGTGGCAGCAAGTCCCCTGGCTTTCAGGGCCTGGCTCCCCAATGCCTCTTGGAGGTACAGCCCCAATCGCAGCAGCCAGTACAGGGTTTTCTACCGGTCTTCCGCGCAATTGCCTTCGGCTTTACAAATGCAGAAGGTGTTGGATAATTCCAATCCCCTGGCCTTGGTTCTTGGGAATCCCAACCTTGACCAGGCCATTAGCCATATGGTGGGAGGGCGCTGGCGCTGGACCCAGGCGACCTGGGGTAAATCTTGTTTTGTGTTTGCATCGGGATCCATCACCGAGAATGCCATAGGCAACGAAACCCTGGTTGTGCCGGCCGATACCAACCTCATGAACCAATGGTGGCAGGCTTGGGGTGGATCAGCGCTTTATGGGGTGAATTGGAAGGTCTTGGGCAGTTCGGGCCAAGGCAGTACCCTTACGGGCAAGGGCTTGGCTCGTGGAAGTCAATTGAGCAGGCCTGCCAATCTGGGCAGGACGCCTGCACTGCGCTTCTATGGGACCTATGCGCACCCGGTGACGAGCATCAAGTCCAATTTGAACTGGACCTTGATGGGGTCCTTGCAACGTCAGCCGGTTCGGAATAACAATGTAAATTCAACGGTGGTGACCCAATCGCTTAACGGTCAATGGGGTCTGAGCAGCTCCCAATTGGAGCAATTGGATTACAACATCTCGTTGAATATGGGCTGGAACCGCTTTCGCAACCAAGGCCCATGGTCGGTATACTGGACGCATACCGCCAATGCTCGGGCTCAATACACCTACCGCAAGCGTTGGGTCTTTGGGAGCGATTATTCTTGGACCTACTTCGGGGGTTTGGACCAAAGCTTTAACGCTTCGGTGCATCTGTTGAATATATCTTTGGCAGCCAAGGTATTGCCTAACCGTTTGGGGGAATTCCGCATTTCGATTTTTGATGTGTTGGGCCAAAATCGTTCCGTGAATCGGGTTATCAACGAAGTTTATTTGGAGGATAATCGTAACACAGCCTTGGGGCAGTTTGTCATGCTGACGTTCACCTACAATTTCCGGAATTTTGGTCGTCCACCCCGCGACAACCCTGCTGATTCACCTCATCCGATGGGCATGCCCCAGAGTATGCCTTCCGGACACGGGGATCCCT
>VGFN01000073.1 GCA_016868875.1 Bacteroidota bacterium | reverse complement strand
GCAATCACGAGGGCGTTTTGATTGACACCCTGCAAGCATGCGACCCCGGTATAGCCTTTGTGCTTTTGAACCCGGGTGGACTGACGCATACCTCCGTTGCCTTGGCCGATGCAGTGGCTGCGATCAAAATTCCGGTTTATGAAGTGCACCTTAGCCATCCCCCGTCAAGAGAAACCTATCGGCATCACTCCTATATCGCTGCACACTGCCGTGGATCCGTTAGTGGCATGGGGGCCTTAGGGTATCGCTTGGCTTACGAGGGTGCGCGTCATGCCTTCACCCAAGCGGCTAAGGAGATTTGAGGGCCAAGCTTTCGACAAAGGCCATGAGCTTCACCAACATCTTCCTTCTACCGGCATCCCCCATCCCCAAATAAGGCCAAATTCGACCGGGCCAAACCCCACGCATCGCGTTCAGAGGGATCCAAGGCATATTCGATGCACGGCGTTTTTGGATCAATTGCGGTAAGGCCCTGTAATAAGCCCCATGAGCCTTAATCACCGCCACAAAATCGCCTACCGATCCTTGGCTCAAGAAAAATACCGCCGCAAGACCGTCGAGCCAAAGCCTGCTCCAAACACGGATTAAACACTCCTTCGGAGCAAGATTTTTGGTGATGGTGAACAATGAGTTTCTGAAATTGAGGTAGGTCTTGCGGGGACTACCGTAGGTTAAAGATCCCCCTCCCCAATGGTATACCACCGATTGAGGACAGGTCATCAATCGGTGTCCGGCACGTTGCAATCGCCAACACAAATCAATTTCTTCCATGTGCGCAAAGTAGTCGGTATCCAAGCCGCCACATTCCCAAAAAGCCTTGGCCCTTACCACCATGCAGGCCCCACTCACCCAGAAAACCTGCCTTGGCTTATCGTACTGCCCGTGATCCGCTTCCAAATCGGTGAAGACCCTCCCTGCACAGAACGGATAACCCAAACCATCCACCATTCCACCGCAAGCACCGGCATATTCGAATTTATCCCTGTCCCTATCTGATAGAATTTTGGGTTGCACGGCAGCAAGTTCAGGCTTCGAGACCATGAAATTATTCAAGTGCATCAACCAATCCTTAGCCACTTCCACATCCGAATTCAACAATACATAAACGTCGGCTTGCACTTGCTTCAATCCCTCCATGTAGCCGCCGGTATAGCCCTCGTTCTTATCCAATTGAACAATTCGCACTCGATCTCCGGCATAGGATTGAACCCAAGAAACCGACTCGTCGTTGGAGGCATTATCCACCAAAATACAATCCCAATGATCGTATTCGGTCGCCAAAACAGAGGGTAAGTAACGGCGCAAATGAGCCAAGCCATTCCAATTCAGGATCACCACGGCGAAGTGCAAAGACCTGTTCATCGATTACAAGTTTAATATTGGGTCTTGGGTTGGCCCATCCAAGCCCAATTCTTTGTTGAGTTTCCAACGCCTGTGGGTCCATAACCAATATTCAGGGGCTTCATGAATTTGCTGGGAAAGCGCGTTCATGTACCAATGCATCAGCGAGCCATGTTCGGCCTCAGACCAGTTGGGACTAGGTCGCTCAAACCGTATCGCATAGGATCCTCTGGAAGGGAGCGGGCGTATGCCGATCCGAATCGGGGTAAGTCCATAGGTCCTGCATAGTTCTTCGGGGCCTTGGTACACTGCCGTTGATTGACCCAGAAAAAAACTCGGAATCCAACGACTATGCGCTGTAGGAGATTGATCAGCTCCCAAATACAAGGCCAATGGAATGGACGACGACAAATTTTCGGACGCGAGTTTAAAGCGCAGAGCTTTGAGGGCTACCGGCACAACATAGCGGTTGGTACGCCATTTTCGAAGCCAATTTTCTGCCGCTGTCCATTGAAGTGGTTTATAAATAAACCAAATTCGATGTTTAAAGCGTGCACCCATCGCTTGGGCAATCCACTCCCAATTTCCATAATGCGAGGTTAGCAGAACCAACGATTTGTTTTGGGCTGCTAAATCCATCAGGACCTCCGGGTTTTCCCATTGAATTTTCTTTTGACCCAAGTTCTTAGCCCCCACCGAGGACCGAACCAAATCCCACAACAACCCACCCAGATAATTATAAAAACCTCGTTCGAGGGCAAGAAGCTGAACCCGGTTCCAATCCGGGTAAACACGATGCAGGTTTTCTCGAACGACCTCACGCCGATACCTCACAACAACCCTTAATAGGACTCCCAACAAAGCTGACAAAACCTTATTGATTACGAAGATGATCGTCCAGATGAGAGCCAAAATGCCCCCTGTTCAAGCTGTTATCCAGGTTTTGAAAGGGTGTTGTCCGACTGAACAATTGCAAACGCCATTGAGGATCTGAATTTTCCCCGAAGGCATCCGAGTGCAACAAAGCGTAGTCGTTGGTCACCATATCCGGGTTGTAGAACACAAAACGAACATTGCGTTGACCTTTGATTTGATAATACCACCAAACTTCGTAGGGGTACGCGGAGGGTTCGTTGTCGATAACTGTTCGGGTATTGGGTGGGCCGTATTGCAAATAAACCCTGCCTCTTTCGGTCTCATAGCCTGGCGTAATCCTGGATGAAAACAAGGACAGGGTTTTGTTTACCTCGATTTGATAATCAGACCACTGAGAAAGCGTGTTCACATCCCCCGTTCTTTCCTTCCAAAAAAATTCTATAAAGGATAAAATCGCTTCCTCATCCGGAGGGCTTTGGTTGATTAACCGATCCAGGGTAAGTCGTTGGCCGGGGTCGCAAATCGGACGCAAGGAGGAAATTTGCTTGCGTTTACCTTTCCAATCCAAACGTTTTAAATATTGTTCCCATTCGTGTAGTTCCAATCCACGAAAAGCCTGGGTAGAATTTCCACCCCCTTGCCCGGAGCTGTCCGTGGAACCCCCCTCTGCCCAAAGGCCAGCCGACCAAAGCTCCAAGGATTGTACACGCCTCTCCACCACGGCATTGGTCGTATCCCTTAATTCAAGGTTGAGTAGGTATTTCCCATCCTCCAAATCCGTCATTGGCCAAGCACCTATGAATCCTTGGACCGCTTTGGAAGGATCCATTCGCAAAAAACCCTGCCTAGAACCGACCACTTGACCTTGTTCATTGGTAAGGGAATAAACCAAGAGGTAACGAGCTGTTCTCGAAGGATCCAAATGAACTTCCGTATAAAATCCCAAAGTATCCCTACGATTCCGATAAGTTGCATCCGCCTTGGCCATCAAGCGATAGCCGCTGCGAACCCAACGTGATGAGGATGCCGAACGTTGCCAATCATGAAGCAAGACCGGTTGACTAACATGAGGCATTGTGACCATCGAATCGATTAGCAATTCCTTGGAAAGAATGGCTTTGTCAAGCGTATCCACCATGCTAATGGCCCTTACCTCAAGGCCGTAGCGACCTGGAGGCAAATAAAAACGCTTCAAATCAGCCCAATCCGCGCCGTATCCTTGCAAAGAATCCGAAAGGACTTTTCTTAACACATATTTATCAAAGGCCTTGATCCCCTGCTGGTCGTAAATCATGATTTCGATCCGAACCGCATCATCCGCCCTTGGATTACTCCCGCCCAGGCCGTCGACCGGTATTTTGGATAGGGCAGGACGCAAATACAAGGTCAAATCCACATAGGGTCCGGATTCAGGATGTCGCCATTGAGAAGGAACACAGACCAATTCCATGCCGTAAAGCGTCGGCATGCAGACGACGATGAACCAAAGGGCTTGCAGTAGTTTTGCCATTTTCCAGAAGGATTCTCGTGAACCAGCCTACAAAATACCCTATGCCTTTGCATTGCTGGCCTGATTTGCCTTATATGGCAAAAATAATGCACAGCGGCAGGGTCTGCTTTGATTCGGATATGCCCTTTGCCAAAGCTACCGGCATGAACCGTTATCGCTTGGCGGACTCCCAAGGCTCGATCATGATCAGCCTCCCCATCCATGGTGGACGCTCCCACCATCAACCCTTGGGCCAGGTTCATCTCGCAACGGAACAAGGCAGATCCAGGGGAGGATGGGCCAAGACCCATTGGCGAAGCATCCAAAATGCTTACCGCAGAGCCCCTTTCTTTGAATACCTGGAAGATGACCTGAGCAAGCTGATTTTGGAGACCGGGGAACTGTTGATGGAGTACAACTTGAAAGTCCTGGCCTGGTTGATTGAACGCCTTGCCCTTGACGTTCAAATCACAGAGTCAGCGGTTATGCGCCCTTTGTCCCAACCATGGGTCCTCCTCCTCAAAGAAGTTCCCTGGAAGACCCCACGATATTTCCAGCAATTTGAAGCTCAAACCCATTTTGTTCCCGGACTTTCGGTCCTGGATTTGCTTATCCAATGCGGACCTCATGAAAGCAAAGCCTACCTTGAGAGATACCTTTCCTTAAATGCAAGTAATTTTGAAGCTCAGCCTTGACCTTATGCCCTACCGCTTCTTGTACCTTTTGATCTTGTTGCTCTTGCCCTGCCTTGCTTCGGGTCAATTTGAAGAAAAGAGTGTTCAAGTCGGACAAATTGGCCTGCACCTTACCAATGCAGGCACCATTGGTCGACCCAACGTGCGTAACGAACCGCAAGGCCTCCCATCCATGGAATATCCCCTGAATTCTGGAGTAGAGCACCTTTTCGAAGCAGGCCTCTGGCTAGGGGCTTATCGGGGAGGACAGCTCTCGGTTTCCACCTCCTCTTTGGATGATGCATCGGGATACGCCGCAGGTAAGGCAGGTTTTGAATTCAGCCCTTTGCCCGGTTGGCCGGTTTTGGAAAAATCAAGCTTACCTGGCAATACCAACTACTCGTTGACCGCCTTGGCGCACCAGGAATTTGAACTGCATTTCACCGATTCGTTGACCTATGTTCCCGGATCCGGCCAGCCTATCGCTAATCATTTGCTTCCCTTGCAGGCCAAAGTTCGGCTTAACAGTTTGGCTTGGAATTTTCCCTTTGCCGACTACTTCGTCGTCCTTCAATACAAAATCACCAACATGGGACCCCTCCCCTGGGATTCCATGTACACCGGGATATGGAGCGACTTGGTGGTTCGCAATGTGAATGTGACCAACGACCGTGGCGGTGCTTTTTTCAACAAAGGATCGGTGGGCCAAGAAGACAGCCTGCAGGCTATCTATGCGTTCCATGTTATAGGGGATGACGCCGGCTTTGCAAATTCCTACGGAGCCATCCAATACCTTGGCGCTGAACTCAATGGCAAATTTTATCACCCCCTGGCCTCCTCTTCCCCGGGATTCAAGGTCAATCCCAATTATTGGATTTACAACCAGGCGGCCCCAACCTCGGATCTGCAACGTTATGATCGGCTTCGCAACCGAGGAAATTTCGGCCCATCAGCCAA
>VGFN01000072.1 GCA_016868875.1 Bacteroidota bacterium | reverse complement strand
AATGAGGTTGCCCCTCGGCTTTCGGCCAATTGTTTCACCGCCGGAGATCGCTTCTGCGATACCCCATCCGACTTCATTGCGGGTCGTTGGTCTTGCCCATCATCACGCACCGCATTGGATTTGAACAGCGATGTGATGAAACCGGACTCCTCGTATTACATGTCGTATTCCAACGATAATTGCATGTCCCGATTCAGTGAACAACAGATGACCGCCATGCGAGCTACCGTCAACAGCACCAATGCGCCCAGGGGATACCTGACGTTGAATCCTTACCCGAATTTCCCGGCCATCACTGCCTACCCTGCCAAATTCTTCCCGCAGATCACCGATACGGTTGTTCCTAACAATGCTCTTTTTCGGTGGGCCCCCATCAACGGTGCCTCGCTTTACCAAATCAAAATCTTTCAGTTCAATGTCAATGTTTTTGACACCCTTGTGGAGGACACCTTCTACCATGCCTTGGGGAATAGGCTGAGGGGGATGAGGCAATACAGCTGGATTGTCCGAGGGATAAACGGAGGCAATTTGTGCACACCGTTTTCTCCAAGGGATAGCTTCTCCACGTCAACCTATGTCTTTGCAGGCGTCAACGATGCGCTGAACACCTCAAAACCTTTGGTTTACCCAACAGCTTTGGCCGCAGGAGATCTGCTCACCTTGGAGGGCCTCCAAGCAGGTACTCCCATCCTCCTTACTTTGCGTGATCCGTTGGGACGCAGCGTTTGGACTTTCCAGGACTTCAACGAGGACGAAGGGCGCTTGGTCAAAGTACCGGGGGATCTTCCCTACGGCCATTATCTTTTGACCTGCACCCAGGCCGGCAAAGGATACGCCTACCGAATACTCCTCAAACCGTAGCCAATGACCTGAACCGGCATTCCGGTAAGCCCTGATTGAACCAACTCAGCATGAACCCTTTGAAAATCGTTTTGGCAAAATCCACTCTAAGTCTGCTCCTGGTTTTGGGCTTAAGTTGGTCTTTCTCAGTACCCTCCGTTGCCCAGGTTTTGTCACCGGGAACCTGCGGTACTGCATCTCCTGATCCAGAGCACCTCTCCTACCTCGAAGCGATTGGCGAAGCCTACCGCAATGGTTTGGACATGAGCATTACGCGCAGAGATTCCGGCGGACTATCCCGCATATACATTCCCTTCAAAGCCCATATTGTTCGTGCGCCGGGCAGTAACAATTATATGCAGGTCCCTGCGCTGTTGACGACCCTATGTGAGCTTAATCAAAAGTATCGTGCTTCCGGCATACAGTTTTACCTCAAGGATTTACCGAATTACATCTTTGATGGTAGCCTGTATTACCATACTGGCTGGACCCAAGGCAATACCCAAATGACGACCTACAACATGTCCAGGGTGGTGAATGTACACTTTGTAGATTTGTCCGCCATGGGATTGTGCGGCTATGCCACCTTCCCCGGATCAGGAGCAGGGACCACCCTGAGGCAAGGTGGTTTGATGATGAGCGTACCTTGTTCGCAACCCGGTAACACCACATTGGCTCACGAAATGGGGCATTACCTCGCCCTGCCTCATCCCTTCGAGGGGACAAGCCCCCAACCTCAAGGGGTTTTTGCCGAAAGGGTCACCCGTAACACCAACGAACCAGCACCAAGATTGAATTCCAATTGCGCTACGGCCGGTGACCGATTCTGCGATACCCCGGCAGATTTCATTGGCAACCGATGGCCCTGCAACGGTGCCGCCCCCCAAGATACCGATATCAACGGGGATGCCTTTCGGCCGGATGCAACCTTGTTCATGTCGTATTCGAATGACAATTGCCAGAATAAATTTTCGGCAGAACAAATGAATGTCATGCGTTACACCCTCACCGGGACCAGCGGTGGTAACGGACCTCGCTCTTATCTTTTGTTACCGCCAATGCCTGCCTACGATTCAGTGCGCAGCAGCACCACTTTGATCGAGCCTGCTGCAGGTGCTCCAGCATCTCCTGCGAATTGGGTGTATTTCAAATGGACCGCGGCACCGAATGCAACCATGTATTATGTGCGGGTTGTCCGGGGAATCACCTTGATGTTTGAGCGTTGGGTCAGCGATACCAGCTTGCTTTATACCGGTCCTGACCTTGCCTCCAACGGCAATTACTCCGTCACCGTTCGGCCATTCAACCCGGCATCCACCTGCGCTCCCTCCTCACCCAGCCGTTCATTTACCACCACCACCCCGTTTGGGCTTTCGACCTCCGGTTTGATCGATCAGTATTTTCGGGTTTACCCCACGGTGCTGCGTCAGGGCGAACCCTTGTTTTATCAATTCTCAGACGCAACCGAGGGCATAGACGCAATGGAAATCACAGTCCGCTCGATGCAAGGACAGTCCGTTTACCAAAACCGTGTTATGGACGCTCAAGCTTTGAAGACAATTGCCACCGAGAAGCTATCCCCCGGATTCTACACCTTGGAAGCCCGTACAGGGCGTTGGTCCAAAGCGATCAAAATTATCGTCCAATAGTTTTCGAGGGATCTCACATCCCCACCGTCTGCTTGACGTGCTCTTCGAAGAGATTTTGGTAGATGGGATTGCTGAAACGTTGCCCATCCCAGTGTTTGTTGACCTCAATAAACCTAGGCCGCAAGGCCAGGGTAGTGACGCCAGCATAGTTTAACACATCCCCGAAATGTGACATGGCCAAAGCAGCGCCTTGGGTCCCGTCGCTAATTCCAATCATGGAGGCCTTTTTGCCTCGAAGACTTCGAGGGAACTGAAGTGCATCGACAAAGCACTTGAGGATTCCCGGAAACGACCCGTTGTATTCCGGTATTACAAAAACAAATTTATCAGCCGCATTGACCTTGGACTGCCAACTAGCCCATCCGGGATGGGAATTACGATCTTTTTGGTAAAGTACTGCGTTCAAAAAATCAAGGGGCAATTCTTTCAAATCCAAGAGCTCGCTGGAGCATCCATGATTCCGTTCAAGCATATCCCTGTAATGGGCAACAATCTGGGCGGTCGTAGAATCGACTCTGCTCGTGGCAGAGACCACCGCAATGGAAGAAATTTGGCTCATGGGCTCTACACAATTAAGGGCAACGGATCAAACCATCCTGACCTTAGAAGAACCCTGCAGAAGTGAAATTGTTCAGGATGCTTGGCGCAAATTCAGGCCTGCGCGTTCGATGCCCTGATCAACGTCTATTTCGGTCACCGTATAGCGGTCAGGACGTTCTGCCGCACCCGGCCATTCGAACATGGCCTTCCCCAAAACAGCCTCCATGATGGAACGAAGACCCCGCGCACCTAATTTGAGTTCCGACGCATGTTGAACTACGGCCTGAATGGCCTCCTCTGTAAAATCCAAGGCTATACCCTCGGCAGCGAATTGTTGCACATATTGCTTGAGTAAGGCATTTCGAGGCTGGGTCAGAATCAATTGCATGGTTGCAGCATCCAACGGATCCAAGTGCATGAGGATGGGAAGTCTGCCTAACAATTCAGGAATTAATCCGTACTGCTTGAGATCTACCGGGGTCACCATCGACAAGAGCGAACGTTTGACCGAGTCCGCTTGTTGATCCCCCATTGCGCGAAAACCAATGGATTGAACATTCACCCGACGAGCAACAATACGATCCAAGCCATCAAAGGCCCCACCGCACATAAACAAGATATTCCGGGTATCCAACGCGATATACTTTTGGTCCGGATGCTTTCGGCCTCCTTGTGGGGGCACATTGACAATCGTTCCTTCCAACATCTTCAACAAGGCTTGCTGCACCCCTTCTCCTGAAACATCCCTGGTAATGGATGGATTATCACTTTTGCGCGAAATTTTGTCAACCTCATCTAGATACACGATACCCCGTTGAGCGGCTTCAACTTTGTAATCAGCGGCTTGGAGTAAACGTGTCAAAATGCTTTCCACATCCTCCCCCACATAGCCTGCCTCGGTCAGGGCCGTCGCATCGGCGATGCAAAATGGCACCGCAAGGAGGCGGGCCAAAGTTCTCGCCAAGAGGGTTTTGCCGGTTCCGGTTTCACCAATCAGCAGCATATTGGATTTCTCCAATTCGATGTCGTTGTTGCTCGTTGATTTGGCGGGTCCCCCGGCTATTTCACCAATCCGACGGTAATGGTTATAGACCGCGACCGACATGGCCACTTTGGCGTGATCCTGACCCACCACGTATTGATCAAGGAAGGCCTTGATGGTTCGTGGATTGAATTGCTCGGATCGAAAACGCTTCTTCGAATTGGGGGTGGAAGGACTGTTTGATTCCGATGGGCTTGGGACAGTCCCTCTTTCCTCAAACATTCGATAAACGCCAGGAATGCAGCGCTCGCATATGCGTCCATCCGTTCCCACCACCATGAAGGAGGCTTCCGAAACCGGCCTGCTGCAAAAAGAGCAAGTCACTTGGTTACCGTTGGCCATTAGGCGGTTTTGGCTTTGGGGTTTTTGACAAGAACGTCGTCAATCATTCCGTATTCTTTGGCTTCCGTAGCGCTCATCCAGTAATCACGGTCCGAATCGTTGGTGATCTTCTCCAAGGATTGACCGCTATGATCCGCCAAAATTTGATACAATTCGTCCCGAACCTTGAGGGTTTCCTTCAAGGCAATTTCCATTTCCGTCACTTGGCCCTGCATACCGCTCATGGGTTGGTGAATCATGACCCTGGCATGCTTGAGGGCTGTTCTTTTGCCGGGGGCACCGGCACATAACAGCACTGCACCCATGGATGCCGCCATTCCGGTACAGATGGTAGCCACATCGGCTGAAATAAATTGCATGGTGTCGTAAATCCCCAAACCCGCATAAACCGAACCCCCTGGGCTGTTGATGTAAATTTGGATATCCCTGGAAGAATCCACCGAATCCAAGAACAGCAATTGTGCCTGAATAATGTTAGCGACTTCGTTGGTAACCCCAACTCCCATAAAAATGATTCGATCCATCATCAAGCGCGAAAACACGTCCATGGACGCGATGTTCATGGGTCTTTCTTCGATGATATACGGAGTAAAGCCCTGAAGTTGACGGCTTAGACCGCCTTCAACCGCCTTGGCGTGCATCCCCAGATGACCACGGGCAAAAGAATCAAATTCCTTGGAAAAATTCATGTTTCAAAATTTAATGAACGATGGCTGTGTATATTCAATGTTTGGCCTCTGAACCTTCCTACTGCTGAGGAGCAAAAATGCTATCCCATTCCGCTTTGAAGGTTGGATAGTCCACAACTGTCGAAACGGTTTGAATTTGCTCTCGCAAAATATCTTCGGCCTTACGGTATTTGAGGTTGTAGTACACCGAAGATTCGTTGGATTCCTTGCGCAAGTAATCCTCGGCATATTTGCGCAATGGAATTTGTTCTGGCGAGATGCCGTAGGAAGAAAATTGCCTAAAGAGTCTCTCTTCGGCTTCTTCCAACAAATCCTCTCTGGTAATTTCCACACGATGGTTTTTGAGCAAAACATCGATCACCAAATCTCTTCTTAGTTGCTTGGCAAAAGACTCGTATGGATTGCCAGGAGCATCGTGGTCATGGCCT
>VGFN01000071.1 GCA_016868875.1 Bacteroidota bacterium | reverse complement strand
AGTTGTTCGATGATGAAATTGCATTGATCCACCCTGGGGCTGTTGGGATGTTTGTTCACAAACAGCTGCAGTCCCTCTATAGCCTTAATGGAATTGGACTGATCCAAGGCATAGGGTGGAGAATCCATGTACATGCAGTAGGCGTACATGAAATCCATTTCTTCCGCTTTGGGGCTGGAAGGGAACAGCTGGTTAAACTGCTTGAAATGGTATGCCGCGGTGAGGTAGGCCCCCATTTGAAAATCGCAATAAGCGTAGTAATAATAAATAGACTCGGATAATTCGGAACCTCGATAGGCCGATACCAATTCTTCGAGCAAGGGTTGGGCTTTGAAATATTCACCTTTAAGATAAAACTCTTTGGCTTTCCCGTATTTGAAGGTTAGGTTGGGGTTCTTGAGGATTTTGTTGTAGGAGTCACAAGAAAGTAACGCCAAGGTGAGCAGGCAGGCCCATACCGACTGCGCCCTGAAAAAGCCCAAGAAGGGCTTGCGGATTAGGAAATGGAGGGCAAGAGGCATGGATGAAGAAGGAAGGGGCAAATTTACTTAATTTAGAGGCAATTAAGCGTATTTTACGATAAACAACCCTTAATTAACCAACAACCCCTAAACGAGCATTTTCTTAAATTGGTACCTTATGGACCTATGGCAAAAACTCGAAAAACGCCCCGGACCCTTGGGGCAGCATGCAAAAGAATCGGAGGGCTATTACATGTTTCCAAAATTAGAGGGTGAAATCGGCCCTCGAATGCGTTTCAGAGGTCGCGAAAACCTGGTTTGGAGCTTGAACAATTACCTGGGCCTTGCCAATCACCCCGAGGTAAGGCAAGCCGATGCCGAGGCAACCGCCCAATACGGCCTAGCCTGGCCCATGGGGGCCCGCATGATGTCAGGGAATTCCGATGCGCACGAGCAATTGGAGTCAGAATTGGCCGCCTACACCGGGTACGAGGCGGGGCTCTTGGTGAATTATGGCTACCAGGCCATGGTTTCGGCCATCGATGCCCTGGTGGATCGCCACGATATCATCGTTTACGATGCGGAATCGCATGCCTGCATTGTGGACGGGGTTCGTTTGCATGCTGGCAAACGCTTCGTTTATCGCCACAACAATATCGAAAGCCTGCGCACCCAATTGCAACGGGCCACCAAGGTGCTGGGGGAGCAAGGAGGTTTAGGGGCCATTTTGGTCATAACCGAAGGGGTTTTTGGGATGACCGGGGCCATGGGGGCTCTCCAAGAGGTGGTTGCCTTGAAGGAATCTTTTGATTTCCGATTGATGGTGGATGATGCCCATGGCTTTGGAGTAATGGGCCCTCACGGAGAAGGAACCCCTGCCCATTTGGGGGTTGGGGGCGGTGTTGACTTGTATTTTGGAACCTTTGCCAAGGCTATGGCCTCGGTTGGTGGCTTTTTGGCAGGTTCGGAAGGGGTGATTCGTCACCTGCGATACAATATGCGGTCGCAGATTTTTGCCAAATCGTTGCCGATGCCCATCGTGAAAGGAGCCCTAAAGCGTTTGGAATTGATGCGTAACAGGCCGGAATATCGTCAAAAATTATGGGCTGTGGTCAATGCCTTGCAGTCTGGTCTCAAATCCAGGGGTTTCAACTTGGGCCAAACCCAGTCTCCGGTAACCCCGGTCATTTTGAACGGGACTTTAGGAGAAGCCACCGGGCTTGTGGTGGATTTGCGCGAAAAATGGGGGATTTTTTGCTCTGTGGTGGTCTATCCCGTGGTTCCCAAGGGGGTCATTTTGTTGCGACTCATCCCTACAGCGGACCATTCCATGGAGGACGTGGAGTACACCTTGGAGGCTTTTTCGGTAATTGCGGCCAATCTGGCGGCTGGTGCCTACCAAAACGATGGAATTGTGGTGGTTTAAAGCTGGACGCTAGGGCCGTCGAGGGTGCAATTATTTTTTTTTATTAAATGGTATTGTTGCATTAAAGATTTGATTATCTTAGACCTTATTAAACATTAGCCTATGAATCCTTACCAGTCCCTCTTGAATGCCGTCCTTGAAATGGAGAAAGATTTCGAGAAATTTTACGACAAAAGCAATGCAGCGGCCGGCACCAGAGTGCGCAAAGGTTTGCAAAATCTGAAGGCCAAGGCCCAGGAATTGCGTTTGGACGTACAGTCCAAGAAAACCGCCTAAGGTTCCGATTTTTGGGGAGGGGGAGGGTATCTTCGTGCCCTCAACAGGCTTGGCGTACACGGATCAATTCGAAAAAAAGGATCGCTCCATGGGGTTCCTGGAGCATCTTGATGCCCTGAGGGCCCATTTGTGGCGTTCGGTGTTGGTCTTGTTCGTGGCGGTAATTTTCCTATTTAGTCAAAAGGCTTGGGTTTTTGATTTGGTATTGCTTGGACCCAAGCGTCCTGATTTTTTAACCTACCGTTGGGTTTGTAGTCTGGGTGAATATTGGGGTCAGGGCCGTGCATGGTGCGTGGAGGCCCTGCCCTTGCAGTTGGTTAATTTGGATTTGACGGGTCAACTCATGCAGCATTTCTATGTGTCCATCGTGGGGGCTGTGGTTTTGATTTTTCCTTATTTGATCTGGGAAATTTGGCGATTTGTTTCTCCTGCGCTTAGGGATCGTGAGTTTTATGCCGCTAGGAATTTAATTGCGGCGGTGATTGCCTTGTTTTATGCGGGTTGCGCTTTTGGATACTTTATCCTCAGCCCCATGAGCATCCTTTTCCTCAGCCAATATTCGGTGAGTGCAGAGGTGGTCAATACCATTGCTTTGGGTTCTTATCTGTCTACGCTAACGATGATGGTCTTGTCCGCGGGTTTGATTTTTGAATTGCCGGTATTGGCCTATTTTTTGGGAATGGTGGGATTAATTTCTGCCCCCTGGATGAGGGCCAACAGGCGCTATGCGATTGTTATCAATTTGTTCCTTGCAGCCGCGTTGACTCCATCGGATGTTGGAGGGATGCTGATCCTAGCTTTGCCCATGATCTTGTTGTACGAAATGTCCATTTGGATCGTGGCCAAGTCCTCCATGAGGACCTGATCTGTACCTTTGCACCATGTCAACCGCTCATCCAACCCTGTTGATCGGATCGGATCATGCGGGCCTCCTTTTGAAGGAATATTTGCGGGGTCAACTTTCGAATAGCCACACCATGGTGGATGTAGGCTGTTACAGCCAAGACTCGGTGGATTATCCTCGAATTGCCTCTGCACTCTCTTTGGGGCTTCTTCAGCATGTTCATCCCGCTTTGGGTATTCTCTTGTGTGGATCAGGTAACGGGGTATGCATGAGTGCGAACAGATTCCAAGGAATTCGGGCGGCTTTGTGTTGGAATGTAGAAATAGCTACCTTGGCTCGTTTGCATAACAACGCCAATGTGCTCTGCCTTCCTGCTCGTTTCTTGGGCCAAGAAGAGGCATGGAATATCGTGCAGGCTTTTTTGCAAACTCCTTTCGAAGGGGGCCGGCATTTGAGGAGAATTGAACTTATCGAAAACATAAACTCAATCAAAGGTCCATAAAATGTCAGGAACGTTGACCAAGGCTCAAAAATTTGAGTCGGTTTCATCCGCCAAAGGCTTCGACCAAGATCATCGACGAAA
The DNA here is from genome assembly GCA_016868875.1 of Bacteroidota bacterium. Lineage (GTDB taxonomy): Bacteria > Bacteroidota > Bacteroidia > UBA7662 > UBA7662 > SYHX01. The sequence goes on along the minus strand of VGFN01000071.1, from coordinate 1,943 downwards.
AATTAATTTCAATATGGGGCGGTATCACCAAGCCGTTTCCAAAGGGGTTGAAGATTATCGTGATTTGGAATTGGCAAGAGACCGGGCTGCCGAAATTCGATGGAGGGCGATAGAGCATTTAGAAGCAAATTTGTTGCGTTTCGAAACAGCGGCTCGTGATAACGGGATTAAGGTGGTTTGGGCCGATGATGCTACACAAGCTTTAGACGCTGTACTGGAGCTCTTACGTCGTCACCGTACCAAGCTCGTGGTGAAATCCAAATCCATGGTCACCGAAGAAATTAATTTGAACAGTGGACTGGAAAAGAATGGGATACGCGTTGTCGAAACAGACTTGGGCGAATACATACAACAGCTGGACGAAGAGCCACCCTACCATATTGTTACACCGGCGATGCACAAATCCAAGGAAGATGTAGCTGCCTTGTTTCACCGCAAATTAGGAACGGAACTGCTTGCGAGCCCCGAAGCCTTGACGGCGCACGCCAGGAATTTGTTACGAGATCAATACTTGGAAGCAGGGGTGGGCATTACGGGGGCTAATTTTCTCCTGGCCGATACAGGCGGTGTTGGGGTTACCGAAAACGAAGGCAATGCACGGATGAGTACCACGTTTGTGAAATCCCATGTCGTGATTGCCGGAATCGAAAAGGTTATTGAATCTACGGAGGATTTGGATTTGATGTGGCCTTTGTTGGCATCAAGAGGGACAGGGCAGCAAATGACGGCTTATAATACTATTTTTCATGGACCGCGTCGAAATTCGGAAGCCGACGGGCCCTCGGAGATGGTTGTCATCCTCCTGGATAATGGCCGCACCCGCTTGTTGGCAGATTCCGCCATGCGTCAATCCTTGCATTGCATTCGTTGCGGGGCCTGTCTTAATGCTTGCCCGGTCTACAAGAATATCGGAGGTCACAGCTACGATGCTACTTATTCAGGACCCATAGGCAAAGTCATCAGCCCTCATTTGCTCCCCTTTTCGGATTTTCAGCATCTGAGCCAAGCCAGTACGTTGTGCGGAAATTGCACCGAGGTTTGCCCGGTTCGGATACCCTTGCACCAACTTATTTTGGCCAACCGCCAACAAGCCGCGAACGATCCTCAAGTGCATTCGGCAACCTCTACGCAGCGTCTGCTATGGAAGGGATGGGCCAGGGCCATGCAACATAGGCCCCTGCTGGACTTGGTGGGTTCTCGGACCAAAGCCTGGTTCCTTCGTAACTTTTTTGCTTCGGTTTGGGGTCATCGTCGCCATTTGCCTTCTCCAGCACCCAAGTCTTTTCTGCAGCAATGGGCTGAGCGAAAATCAGGGTAGCAACCTGCCCTTTCATGCCCTTGGAACCTTAACGAACGAACCCTATGAAATGGTTTACGAAATCATCTGCAAGCCTACAGCCATCCTCTATCGATGCCCAATCGGTAATTCGTTTTGACCGTTCAGGCTATTCCGATGAAGCATTGTTGGAGCTTTATCAGGCGATCTTGTTGCCCAGGATGATCGAAGAGAAAATGTTAATTCTACTTCGGCAAGGGAAGGTCTCCAAATGGTTTTCGGGAATTGGCCAAGAAGCCATCGCCGTGGGTTGCACCAAGGCGTTGAGGGCAGAAGAATTCATATTCCCTCTCCATCGAAATTTGGGGGTCTTTACATCGCGCGGCATGGTATTGCCAAGGTTATTTGCCCAATTGCAAGGAAAATCATCCGGTTATAGCCAAGGTCGTGAAAGGTCCTTTCATTTTGGAAGCAAAGAACATGCCATCGTGGGCATGATATCGCATTTAGGGCCTCAATTGACCTTGGCCAACGGTACGGCGTTAAGCCATGTCCTGGATGGTAAACCGGGGGTTAGTTTGGCTTTCAGCGGTGATGGCGGAACCTCCGAAGGTGATTTCCATGAGGCGCTCAATGTCGCCGCCGTGTGGAGCTTGCCGGTCATCTT
>VGFN01000070.1 GCA_016868875.1 Bacteroidota bacterium | reverse complement strand
TTCGAATCAGCGTAGCAACCACCACGGCAAAGACAATGGCTTCCAGCCACTCTCTAGTCTTGGACTTGGTCCGTACATTGTTCGCTTGGCTGGATTCAGGAGTGCCTGTGTCACCCTTTGGCCGAAATGGATTCCAATTCATGGGATAAAATTATCGATTAAAATTTACGGGGATTGTTTGACGCCGATACCAAATTCATAAACCAAATGCCCACCCATCCAGGACCCCGCAATGAGCAAGATCATGACAACCGTGAAAGCGCCCCAGAAGATGCGGTGCTCAAGCAGATTCATGGCTTGAGCTCGTAGGGTTCGCCAAGTGGCTAGCAGGGTTGCCAAGGCACCGTTGAGGTAACCCATCAATTCATGCCTTTCCAGCCAATCGTGGGCGGTCTGCAACATAGCCTGACCTGTGACCTGCTCCAAAGCATCCTCCCCCAGGCTACCGCTGATCATCGCCAAGGCCAAGGCTGGGATGGCTGCAAGAAGCAAAACACGAGACAAAAATTCCCAACGCTCGGATTGCAAACCAACGCGGGGATGCATGCGGGCGGTTTCGGCCATCCATGCCCCTGCCAGGAAGGCAATGGGGAAATGTACCAAGGCGGGATGCCAAATCATTCGATTGAGATTCAATGAAAGAATCAATGAAAGAACCAAAGTATAAACCTCATGGTCAGGACTGGAGGATTATGAAAGGAATTTGGACAAATCCAAACCGGGAATATTGGGAATCAAACCCTCGGTGGATTTCTTGAAAAGCTCTTTGTGCGTTCGGTGGGCTTCCCGCAGGGCTGCATCCACCGTGGCAGCCAACAACGTATCCAAGGCACTGGCATTGGATGGATTCAAATATTCAGGCAGGGTCTTGATGGAAACGATTTTCTTATTGGCCGTGCAGACCACTTCTACCTCACCGTTTTCGGAGCGCTGGGTCACGTGAATACGGTCACATTGGTTGCGGACATCCTCAACGGCCTCTTTGAGTTTGCCAATCTTGTCCATCATTCCGAACAAATCAAACATAATGCATTAGATTAAGTCTGCAAATTACGGCCTAGTTAACGGAGAATTGACTTTTCTATTGTCATGGGGCTTGGAGATCCAAAGAGGCTCCCAAATCGATAAGAGCCCTGCGCCCATCGGCCGTGTAGGGAATTCCTTCTCGAAGGCGGATGCGACGCTGCTCCCATTCAGGCATCCCGTGCAGCACAAGGCCGGCCTCAGCGAAGGCCTGGGTCCAACGATCCAACCGTTGCTGGTATTCTGGCAATCCCATCAAGGCCTCGATGGCCAAGGCCCCGAAGGCATGCCCAAGGCCAGGGCCAGGGCCGTCCTTGGCAGGCTCCAAGAAGTCCACAAATGGAGGAACCCAAGGGCCGAAGGAAGCCCCGCTTAACAAGCCTGACCACAAGTCCACCAATGCGCCAAGGCCATACCCCTTGTGCACGCCGCCCTCTGCTGTCGAACCCAGAGGCAGCAAAGCTCCCCCTTCTTGGAGCACCTTGGGGTTGGTGGTCCCTTGACCGCGGTTGTCCGATGCCCAACCTTGGGGAATCGCTTGACCTGCGGCTGCGGCCAATTCCAATTTGCCGTTGGCTGCGGCCGAGGTGGCCATGTCCAAGACCCAAGGAAGGCCGTTGTTTGCAGGGGGGAAGGCATAACACAAGGGATTGGTGCCCAAGAGGCGCTTGCTCGATCCCAAGGGAGCCACCAGCGGGGAGGCATTGGTCATGGCCCAGCCCACCATACCCCGCACAGCGGCCATCAAGGCATGTTCAGCCGCTATTCCAAAATGATTGGAATTGCGGACCAGGACCTGGGCCGTACCGTACTGAGCCGCCATGGCAACGGCCTTCTCCATGGCCACTTGTCCCGCCACCAAGCCCAAGGCTCCATCGGCATCCAAAACCGCCACCGCAGGCATTCTTTGGGTCCACCGCCATTGCGGGTCGGTGTTGATCCGCCCTTTGCGCCACAAGCGCACATAGCCAGGCAAGCGGGCAACGCCATGAGAATCAATGCCTTTGAGGTCTGCTGCCAGCAGGACGGCTGCCGCCATCGCGGCATGGCTTTCGCTGCAACCGATGCGAAGAAAAACTTCCTTGACCCAAGCTTCCAAGACCTCTGCAGACCAATGCCCTGCAATATCGCGAGGAGGTTTGTTCAAATTCGACGTTGAGCCCATGCGCTATGCCTCAAGGTCCTACGCTTGCAATCCCTGGGCAAGAACCTGCGCGATATGCAGACTCCGAACCCCTGAACCTTGGCGATCGGCATAGGCCTGCAAATGCATCAGGCAAGACAGGTCCGCGCTAATCAAATACTCCGCTCCGGTGGTGGCATAATGTTGCAATTTCTGATCAGCCATCGCGGTGGATATTCCCTCAAACTTGACCGCAAAAGTGCCTCCAAATCCGCAGCAGGTCTCCCTGTCCGGGAGTTCAATCAAATGAAGCCCTTGGACCTGATTCAAAAGATCCCTGACCTGGGATTGTATCCCGCATTCCCTCAAGGCCGAACACGCATCATGGTACGAAACCTTGTGAGGAAAACGAAATTTCAAGTCCTTGAAACGAGGATGCGCATGCACAAATTCCACCCATTCATAAACCCTCGGCCGAATGGCTTGCCATTCCGAAACGTTGGTGCCATCTGCCGATAACAAATCTCCGTACGCATTGCGAATCATCCCCGTGCAGGAACTGGAAAGCACCACCACAGGCCGGGGCTCCCCGTCCTTGGCCGGGGCAAAGTCACGCAACCACTTGCAGGCCACAGGCTTGGCCTCTTCCCAAAATCCGGCATTGTAGGCCGGCTGCCCGCAACAGGTTTGGCCGGAGGGGCAATGCACCCTGCAACCCAAAGCTTCCAAAACCTTTACCGCCGCGAAGGCCGCCTCCGGATAAAATTGATCCACAAAACAAGGCACAAAAAAATCCACCTCAACGCCAAAGTCCTTATCGTCCATACCGTTCATAAAATCAATATTTCATCAGCGATAAACACCGCGTTTACGGTTAATATTCAAGAAGTAAATCCCAATGATAAAATACAGGGCCAAGAAGAGGGCAGAATTTCGCATGGAACCCGTCCACTCGTTGATGAAACCGAAGCTGAAGGTTCCGAAGACAATCGCTAACTTCTCGGTCAAATCGTAAAACGAAAAAAACGAGGCATTGTTAAGCGTATTGGGCGGGATCATTTTGGCGTAGGTACTCCGTAACAAAGTCTGAGAACCTCCCATGATCACCCCCACGACCGCGGCCATGCTATAGAACTGGTTTTCTTCGGTGACTTGGGCCGCCGCAACACAGACCCCAATCCAAACCAAGGACGTCAGCATCAGCAAATCGATATTCCCGTAGCGAGCCGCCCCACGAGCAAAACCAAATGAACCCACGATGGCGATCAACTGTATCATCAATATGACAGCGATGAGGCGGTCAGAGGGCAAGCGCAACACCTCCGCCCCAAAGAGGGAGGCCACCAACATGATGGTCTGCAAGCCAGCACAGGTAAAGAAATAGGCCAACAGAAAGGTCTTGAGATCAGGCATTTGACGCATACGCTCGATAACGGAACGCAGTTCGCCCACGCCTATTCGCAGCCATCCCCCCAGGCCGTGAACAGCAAGCCCGGGTCCACTGGGCCTTTCGGCAGGCAAACCCCGCAGGGTAATCCGCGAAAAACCCCACCACCACAGGCCAACACTCACAAACGAAAGCCTCGTAACCCCTGCGGTATCCATATTCAACCAACCCGGGTTGAGAATGAACAGCAAGTTGATGACCAAGAGCAGCACAGAACCCACATAGCCGTAGGCAAAACCCTTGGCGCTGACCTTGTCCATTTGATCCTCGGTGGCAATGACCGGAAGAAAGGCATTATAAAATAATGCTGAACCAGCCCACGAAAAAGCCGCGACCACAAAGCAAGCCATACCCCACATTAAGGTGGCCCCGGACATGAAATACAAACCGATGCAAGCCAGGCTACCCAAGGTGATGAACATGTTCATCATACTTTTGCGTCTGGCCCCGTAATCCGCCATACCCGACAGCAGTGGCGAAACGAAAGCCACGGACAAATAGGCCAAGGCCAAGGCATACGAATAAAGACTCCCAGCCGGCACTTCCCAAGAACCCCATTTCACGAAAGAAACCCATTCCGAACCCTCGCCCAATTGGTTGGCGACTTGACGCGACCATCCTCGCTCCTTGGAAAGGGCATCGGTCACCCCGCTGTAATAAATGGGAAAGATGGCTGTCGTGATGCAAAGGTTGTACACCGAATTGGCCCAATCGTAAAAGCACCAGGCTCGAATGACCTTGGGCTGATTTTTAAGCTCGTCTCCTGCCGGGGGTATCGTATTCATCTCGTCAAAGGGGCCATGGACAAAGCTAACCCGCACCGAGCCTGTCGCCAAGACCCCCCCGACTAAACTGTAGGGATTCAAACAAATCTCCCACCCTGATGTTATTACCCTACTTATCATGAAAATCACTGTAGGCCGGGTAGCCCATTTCAACGCCGCCCATCGACTGTACCGTTCCGACTGGGACGAGGCCCGCAACCGGGAAGTTTTTGGGAAATGCTCCTTGACCAATTACCACGGGCATAATTACGAAATGAAGGTTGAGGTAACCGGTTCGGTGGATCCCGAAACCGGGTATGTCATCGACCTCAAGGTCCTTTCGGACCTGATTGAGCAGAAGGTGACCGACCGCTTGGATCATCGTAACCTTAACATGGATGTTCCCGAATTTGCCAACCTCAACCCTACCGCAGAGCATATATCCGCCTTGATTTGGAATATCCTCCGTGGTGAATTGCCTGACCATTTGGATTTAAAAGTAATTTTGTATGAAACACCCCGAAATTATGCTGTCTGCACGGGACCTTGAGCTCCTCGAAGCCTTCGAAAGAGGCGAAAACCATCAACCCGGTTCGGCGGATACCCCGTTGAGGGAAGATGCTTTTGCGATGGATGATGATCTCAAAATGGAGTTAATCTCCAAACATTTTCGGGAAATCATGCACATCATGGGCTTGGACCTTACGGACGACAGCTTGCGTGGAACTCCGGATCGGGTGGCCAAAATGTATGTCAAAGAAATTTTCAGCGGCCTCAATCCTGCCAACAAACCCAAGATTGCTCTCTTCGAGAACAAGTACGATTACAACCAAATGTTGGTGGAGAAAGACATCGTGGTTCATTCCAATTGCGAACATCATTTTGTGCCCATTGTAGGCAAGGTTCATGTCGCGTATTTCTCCTCCGGTAAGGTCATTGGATTATCCAAGATCAACCGCTTGGTTCATTATTTTGCCCGAAGGCCCCAGGTCCAAGAGCGGTTAACCAAACAAATTGCAGAAGGCCTTCAAGAAGCCTTGCAAACCAAAGATGTGGCGGTCATTGTGGATGCAGCCCACCTTTGCGTTTCGATGCGTGGGGTGCAAGATCATGGCGGCAGCACCATCACCGCCTCGTATTCAGGGGTTTTCGAACAAGAGAGTGTTCGCAGTGAATTCCTGAAGTACCTCGAAATCGGCAAGAATTCCTGATGGAGGCTTCCCTTGCTGGGCGCAATTACCTCGTGGTCGGGGGAAGGTCCGGGATTGGCGCAGCCCTTGTCCGTCAAC
>VGFN01000069.1 GCA_016868875.1 Bacteroidota bacterium | reverse complement strand
CCCCCCGGGTTTCGAAAACGGTAACAATTCCCGTTTTGCTCGCCCTATAGAAGCGGAATGCATCAATTGCCATAATGCGCATCCTGCACAAAACCCAGGAGGGGCAAATCATTATTATACGGTCCCTCAGGGAATTGATTGCGAAAGATGCCATGGACCCGGGGCATTGCATGTCCGCGAGAAGCAAGCCGGTAAGATCATCGATACCTCCAAAGGTCCTGATTATTCCATCGTTAATCCCCGGCGATTAAGCCATTCGCTTCAGAATGATTTGTGCAAGCGCTGTCATTTGCAAGGCAATGCGGTGCTCAAGGAAGGGCGTTCTTTCACGGACTTTAAGCCGGGCATGATCCTTAGCGATGTGTTTTCGGTGTTCTTGCCGAGGCATCAAAACCATGAAGATTATTTCATCATGGCATCGCATCCGGACCGCCTTGCCCAGTCTCCTTGCCTGAAGCAGCAACCCTTGGCTATGCGTTGCATTTCGTGCCACAACCCCCATAGATCGGTCCTCAAAACAGCAGCGCTACAGTACAACAAGGAATGTTACAATTGCCATGGCGGATCCACAAGCGAGAAGACTGCATGTACCGCTCCATCCAGTCAGCGAGCCGCCAAACAGAACAATTGTGTGGCCTGCCATATGCCCAAATCGGGGTCCTCGGACATCCCTCATGTGCGCATTACGGATCACAAAATTCAAATCCCGAGTGCCAAAGGTAATTTTCAATCCCTTCCTCCTAAAGGGGCTTTGTTAGGGCTGGCTTCTTTGAACGAAGAGAAACCGAGCGCCTTGACCATGGCCCAGGCCTGGCTTCAGTACTTGGAGCGTTTTGAAGGGGAGCGAGAGGGCCTGGACTCTGCTTCGGCATGGTTGAACAAGGTTCCTCGTGGCGGTCGGAATGCCGCATGGATGGATGCCATGGTTCATTTGTTTTATTTGAAACAGAGCCCCAACGATTTGGAGCCTTTGATGAGGGATCATGCGAAGCACCTGGCACCGGCCAGTTGTTCGGCATGGACGGCTTATCGAATTGCAGAGCTATTATCCATGCGGAATGATCACGCCGTCGCTGCAGCTTACTTGGCGCAAGCGGTTCGTTTGCTACCACTATCCTCGGATTTCCAACTTAAAATGGCGCTCAACGATTACCGCTTGGCTCGTAGGCAATCCGCGATTCAGCGGCTTGAGGTGTTGATTCACCAAGACCCCACTTATGTTCCGGCTTATGCCAATTTAGGCTACCTGTATTTGATGCAGAATCAAGCCGCAAAAGCTGCTCTGTGTTACGAAAAGGCCCTTCGTCTTGATCCTGATCATCCGCAGACCTTGCTTAATGCTGCGGGGCTTCAGCTTCATTTGAAGAACAGCTTGGAAGCCGATCGCATTCTGGCCCGCTTTTTGAAGCGCTATCCCGGGGATGCCCGGGCTTTGGCGTTGCGCAATCAAATTCGTCAGAGTCGATGAAGTCAAGCAATCGATTCCTTGCGGTTGCGGGCCTCGGGCTTGCGATCTTATCAATAACAGCCGATTTGTTATGGCCACGGACTTTACCTTCCATGCGAGAACAACGCTACTCAAATTGGTCGGACCTTTGGTCGGAATTGCAACAAAGGGAACCTTCCCGGACCCTGTGGTCCTCCAGGGCAGATCTGTACCGCAAGCTTTTGGGAATGAGGTCCTTGAAGCCAGGGCATTATCCTTTCCCAAGGCCTGTCTCCACCTGGACATGGCTTAGAACAATGCAAGCGGGTAGGCAGACCCCTGTTCGTTTGATTTTGGGAAAGTTCAGGACCAAGGCACAGCTTGCTTCTTTTTTGTCGAGTAAACTTTGTTCAGATTCAACACAGTGGATTCAAATGCTTCAAGATCCGTTTCGATACGATTCCGTATCCTTGGGGCCTGAATTGCAAATGGCTTTGTACCTACCCAATACCTACGAGATGTATTGGACCGTGGAACCTAAGGCCTTTCAGAGCAGAATCCTCAAGGAGTTCAAGGTGTTCTGGACCTCAAGACGCATGGCCCAGGCTGAACGTGTTGGACTTCATCCCTTTGAAGTGATTACTCTCGCTTCCATTGTCGAAGAGGAGACTCAATACAAGCCGGAACGTCCGGTCGTTGCAGGGGTCTATCTCAATCGTCTTCGAATAGGCATGCCCTTGCAGGCCGATCCTACGCTCAAGTTTGCCGCACAAGATTTCGCCTTGCGAAGAATAGGGAAGAATCAAATCGCGATTTCCTCTCCGTACAATACCTACAAGGTCAAAGGCCTTCCACCAGGACCGATTTGCACTCCTTCGGCAGATGCTATTGACGCGGTTTTGCAAGGCCAAATGCATTCTTTCCTGTATTTCTGCGCAGATCCAACCCGACCCGGCACGCATCGATTTGCAGCCACTTGGTCGCAGCATCAACAAAACGCTGGGGCCTACCATCGATGGCTGAACCGACGCGGAATCCGCTAAGGTTGTGGTAGGTCTAAACCCCAGGACATTGGGCATAGCGTGGAGGCGAGCCTCTTGCTCAAAAGGACGTTTATGCTGTACCTTTATTGCCCCTGCCCAGGTGGTGAAATTGGTAGACACGCTACTTTGAGGGGGTAGTGGGAGTAATCCTGTGCTGGTTCGAGTCCAGTCCTGGGCACCAAAGCAAGCCTGACCCTTCGGTCAGGCTTTTGTTTTGGAGATCCCATGGACTTTATCGACGAATGAGCAAAGGAAGAGGCCTAAAGGGCCCTGATTCGTAACCCAGGTTGTGATGAGCGGGCATGAGGTGATAAAAGCCGGACGGCATACTGCTGAGGTTAATGCGCGCTCGATTTTCGCTTTCAAGGATTAGATCGGCACCGAACTTTCTTCCCGTCGCATCACGAATTTCCCATTCCTTAGGCAAGGCTTGTTCGTTCAACCCTAGGATAAAGGCATGGTCCTGGGCTGGGTTGGGAAAAATATTCCACGAAGTAGCGCGATTGTCGATTTCGTAAAACCCGACACTGGGTTGATAGGTTACATTGATTCGCAAGGTGTCGTTCCCTGCAAACATATCGCCGCTCATGTTGACCCAATAACTCAAGGTGCCTGATCGCAGGGTGCCTGATGCCATGGGTGTACTAAACTGGTGGGTTAACGAATCTCCGGAGAAGATGGAAGAGGCAGGGACTTGATGAAGGACCGCAGGTTCAACCGAAAATTTGTATCCGAGCTGGATGGGTTGGCTGTTGACGTTGCTCCCCATGTTCTGCACCCTCACCTGCACAGGTGTTGGTGTACGCAGCAGACTGTTTGCGGTAGGAGAAAGAATTCGCTGAGCAGAGACATCTTCGAAATTGGCCCAGCTCACCGACACCCCCAGGAAATAATCCTCCGTAAATCGGAATCGGCAGGGGGCCCAGGTTCCGCTCAAGTATTCGTACGATCGGTTGGAAATGGGTGGGGTTGCATCACGGGCTAAGGCTACGGAACCACCCGGAGGCATTACCCATAACACATAAAATCCACCGCTGGGTATGTTGATGGCTGAGCCTGCTGTTGGAATCAGGCTGTTGGCACCGACCACATAGGACGAAGGAGAGGCATATACTGAGTCCAGCATGGTCCCTGGACTCCCGTTCGGGCCATCATCATCAAAAATTTTCAGATAACAACCGTTGGCCATTGGATCGGAAGCAATCATCAAGCGGTACCCGTTGATCCGACATGGGTAGAAGGCCGGCCTCATGTAATAGCCGATGCCTCCATTACCGCCATTCCACGATATTCCCCCCAGATCAGGGGTCCCGTCATGGTACTCCATGGGAATCTGAGTCCCTGCGGTGTCGATGGCAATGATTTTGGTTCTCAATAAATTGTTGGAGGCAACCAAGTCGCCTACAATGCCACCCACTTGGGATATCATGTTGTATATGCCAGGGTCTGTAGGAATCAAAGGGGTATTGAAGGTGAACGAAGTATCGGTCCCGGCAACCAGACCTGCGATTTGGCCGGTTCCAGACATACCCATGGCCGTAGGGTGGCTAATCGTGGCACTAACGTTGATGTTGGTTAAGGGCTGGTTTCCGAAATTCTTAACATTGGTTACTACGGGAACCGAACTGTATCTTTTCACAAAAACCCCTCCATTACCTTCGTCCATGTTCCAATCGATACCGCCATCCACGGCTTGGTAAGTTGTGGTGGTAGGGTAATAAAATTTAATCGAATAACCGGTTGGGGGATAGACGTTTTTGGAATGCTGCAAGCCCAATTGCCCGGTAATGTTCTCTATGCCAATGGTAATATCATCTCCTTGGGTGCTACCCAATTGGGTTTGGTAATTGAAGGTGATGCTTCGGTCTGAACGGACTAAAACGATCTGAAAAGAATTGGAACCGATGAAAGACGGGGTCCCGACGGTCCAGAAGGGTACATTGATCCAACTTACCACGATGGTGTCGGCACTGTTCCGGTAATAGCATGTCCCGGGGTTGCCGGTTCCATCAAAATTAAGATCCGACATCATGGCGGCGATGAAGTTGTGTGGACTGGCTGTATTCGGGATTATGGGAAAGGGTGAAGCAAAATTGTTACCGCTGAAACTCAAATACCCGTTTGAGCCAATCCAAACCTGGGTGGGGTAATACCAATAGTATTGGAATCCATCAATAAATCCGAAGGGGCCAACAAAATTATCATCCCCCAAACCGGTCACCTGGGTTCCGGTGGTAGTGATATTAATCCAATTGAAGGTAGGACCTCCGGGTTCGTTGGAGTCTTTCCATGTATACCCGTAGGCATCCGGTCCACCTTGCCCCGCATAGGCCATGGGTGCCATCATCAACGATACAGCGCATATCATGCCACGTAGGAGATTTTTCATAGGGTTATTTTTAAACTTATTAATAGCAAGGATTATTCCAACCTAAAGTTAATGAATGAACACGGGTTTTCTATGGAATGGTCATTAACACGGCCTCGTCCATCCATTTTTCGGCCAAGGGATTCCCTTGGAATTCATAAGCGCCCGGTTGATTGGATAGTGGTCGGGGTTCACCGCTACCATCGCTGTCCCAGGTCCTTACCCGAATGCGGTGAGGCGGAACGAAACCCGGTTGAGGAAAGAGGGCGTAAACTTTGCCGCCTGAGGCATCCGTGAACCATTCCCAAGCCGTCGATCCGGAGGCATTCCAGCCATCCAAGCGGTATTCCAGGCGTGCAACTCCATCCATCTGGATGTGCAGATTCAGATGGTCCAAACCATGGGGGGGATTCCAAATGGTGGACAAAGGGCCTTGCATTTGAACCTCGAGGATATAGCCGGCATCGGATTTCATCCAGCGCAAAGCCGCCAAGTCACCTGGTCGCCCTTCAAAAGCCTTGGGGTATCGCATATGGCCATCGCTTCCGAGGTCGTCGCCCACAGAATCCGGGATTTCATTCAGGATGGTCGCGTTCCGAAGGACTTGATCCAAAGATGACCATGCCGAAAAACCCAGGCCTTGGGCGGGCAAAGGAGTTTTTTCAACACGATCTCCACCAGGCTTCTCGTGGACGGCCCAAATCCAGCCTTCGCCAGGCTTCATGAGCAGGGTGTCGCTGTTCCAATAACCGGGTTCACCGCATCGCAAAAATGCTTGACTGGCCCGACGAGTGGGCAAGGAAAAGGCAGCCTGAAGCAAAGAATCAGGTATATAAATTTCCTGTTGGGAAGGGTTCAAGGCAATGAGCCATCGACGATCCACCCAAGCAAGCCATGTAGGAGTGCCCACTCGGGAATCCATGACCACTTCGACCTTCCCTGCTTTGAGCCCCGACTCTCGGTGTCGAAGTTCGGAAAGCGCTTGAATCCACTCCTTGAAGGGGGCGTCTCCCCTCAATGCATCGAAGTAATCATCACGACTTCCTTTCAAGGCCGATTCGGTGCCGTAATAGAGTACTGGAATTCCCGGAAGGCTGTACAACAACAATAGGGCTTGGGCGATTTCCAAGGAATCCAAGCGCGA
>VGFN01000068.1 GCA_016868875.1 Bacteroidota bacterium | reverse complement strand
CCCGAAATCGATTCCGCAACATTGATTCTTCCAAGGCTATCGGTGAATTTAACCCAAGCAGGATTCGTCAAGGTGCCTTGGTTTTGGAAGCAGGCAATCTGTCCATTGCGCATCCCGACCAGAAGCTCCGGCTTCCCGTCACCGTCCAGGTCCCCAAGTTCAGGGGCCAGTTCGATGCCGCTTCGTAATCCTTGATAATCGTAGCTAATGCGTTGAAATTGAATGGGTCCTGAAGCGATTGCGGTAATGTTCCGATAATGCATCATGGTGGAGTCGCTGTGCCCAATCAACAAATCCATACGCCCATCCCCGTCAAGGTCACCGGCAGCTAATCGCGGATTTCGAATCGGTACCGTATCCAGGCGCAAGAACAAAGAATCAAGCAACTCGAAATTGGGCGCTGCAGCAGTCCCTTTGTTACGGTACAGGGCAAGACAGGGTTTGAGCGCAGAGTTTTCGTAAGCCACCAAGAGATCGGGCAAGCTATCTCCATTCCAATCCGCGACTACGGGCGATGCTTTGAGGTAATGATGCACCATGTCCTCCAAGACAAATGATTTGGTAGTCAGGGCAAAGGAATCGCGCAAAACACCCGGGGAGCCGCGGAGATTTCGATAATGCCAAACGTGGCGATTCAGGTTGGACCCGTAAAACTCGTTGGGGCAAATCACCAAATCCTGCACGGTAGAAGACCCCCATCCAACCGCTCCTGTTCCGTTGGTAGGGAGCGCATAGGCCGCAGGGAATTTGGTCATCGCCAAGGGGCTGTCCAGGAAGGTTGGGGTCGTGGTCTGCCATGTCATGCGGGCGAGAGAACGGTTGCCCCCGTTATGGAGGTAGGTCAGAAAATGTCCCTCTACATCCCCAAGGAGCAAATCGGGCAAGCTGTCGCGGTTGGGGTTAAGCAAGTTAATCGAGGAGCCTGCATGGGATGGTCGGAGCACCGATGGCAACGGCAAAGGGGTCTGGCAATTGCTGTCCAGACCAAGGATGACTTGGGAGCTGAGTTGATTTTCGACAAGGCGTCCCCAGCAGCGGGAAACTTGGACATAATCCAGAGAGTCGGAATGCCCATAACGTTCCCTGGAGAAATTTCGGAAATAATTTATTTTGCCGACCTCAAAATTATCGAAAGCAAGAATATCCAAATCCCCGTCCCCATCCAGGTCGGCAATGCCCGGCCGGTCTATACTCAGCACATAGATGGCTGTTCGAAATCCGAAATCCCACAAAGCCGTAATGGAAGGAGATCGCAGTGTGAAGCGCGGAACTTGACCCACTCCGTTGTTGCGGTACAAGGCGACGCCCCCGTTGGTGGAACAAAAAAGATCTTCATCCCCATCCCCGTCAAAATCCGCGAACTCCACCCACGAATTGAAGCGAGGAAAAAGGGGAATATAACGTGGTGCAGGCATCCAGGACCAGGGGGGAATACCGATGCGTTCATAGACCATTAAACTCTGATCAACTCGATCGAATACAACGCGCTCCTGAACCCCGTCGCCGTTCAAATCCATGGAATGCCATTGAGGGCAAGCCATGCCACCTGCCCAAGGATGAACCAGGGCTCGCCCTCCCACCTCCACAGCCGGCTCGACTGAAACCGGTCGGAATTGTATGGGAGCGGTTTGGGCAATCGCTTCGCCAAAGGGAAGGATCAGGACAGCCCAAACCAAGGCCACAGCCCTCCAAGATTTGCAGATGAAGATCCAGGGAACAACGCAAGTGGGCTGCGAAAACAAAGGCAGGGGTTGGCTCATAACGTCTTGGTCTTGTCAAAAAATGAAGGAGCCTCCTCAAGACCGGGGTTTTGTAGCGAAATTCGGGCAACACGTTTGGACATCGCTCGAACAATGGTGGCGGGTAAGGCGTTGATTTTGTAAAATTATGCATTGCTTTGAAGGATGAACCTATTACCTAGCCTTGAGGAAGCCGGTTTGGAGAACGGGCGTTTGGAGGAATTGCACAAGGCTTATTCGGCAGCCGGTGCAAGGCTGTGCACCGATAGCCGGCAGCTCAAAGCCGGTGATTGTTACGCGGCCTTGAAGGGAGAGCGTTTTGATGGGCATGATTTTGTAGAGCAAGCCTTGGCTGCTGGCGCCGCCATGGTCATCACCGAAAGGCCTGGGGAATGCGAAGACGGATCCGGGAGGGTCTTCGGGGTGCGAAATACCCTCGCCGCTCTGCAAAAGTTGGCTCAATACCACCGCCGCCAAATTCAAGGCCTTAAGGTTCTCGCTGTGGCCGGTTCTAATGGCAAGACCACTTGCAAAGAATTAATTTATGCAGTGTTATCCAAACATTATCCGTGCCACTTGACACCAGGCAATTTCAATAATCATCTGGGCGTTGCCATCAGCCTGCTCGGCACCCCCCCCGGTACCGAATGGGCCATCATCGAAATTGGCTCCAACCATCCCGGCGAATTGGATTTGTTATGCGAAATGGTAGAGCCGAATATGGGTGTGGTCACCAGCATCGGCAAAGAGCACCTCGAAGGCTTCGGTACCATGGAGAACATCGTCGAAGAGGAAACCACCTTGTATCGTTATCTTCTTAATAATCATGGTATTGCGGTGGCTCATCAAGACGCTCCCCTACTGATGCAGACCTTCGCAGACAAGAAGATTCCTCTCACCTACGGCGTAAGCCCCGATGCTGATTGCATTGGTAAATTAACGGGATCCTTTCCTTACCTCTCCCTGCAATGGGAATTCAATGCCAAGGCCTTGAGGGATGCCCCTGTGCTGCATACCAAGATTTATGGTGACTACAATTTTCCTCATATCCTGGCGGCGGCGGCCATTGGTCGCTATTTGTCGGTTCCCTACGACCGTATCTGCGATGCCCTGAGCGAATGGCATCCGCGGAATAACCGCTCCGAAATTCGGGAAATGCGAGGACATTGGCTGGTCATGGATGCCTACAACGCCAACCCGGACAGCATGGGTGCCGCCTTGGGCCATTTCCATCGTATGGAGCATCCTCATAAGGTCATCCTCCTTGGAGAAATGCTGGAAATGGGAGAGCATTCGGCATACGAGCATCGTTTTCTTTTGGAAAATACCCTGCATTTTGATTTCCAAGTTGTTTGTTTGGTAGGGCAAGCCTTCTGGGCATTGCGCAACGAGTTCCCTTCCTTTCGCTTCTTCGAAGATGCTGCTGCACTGCACCAATTCCTGCAAGCCGCCCAGTGGCCAGCCTCAGCCATCTTGTTCAAGGGTTCCAGGGGCAATGCCATGGAGCAATATGCCGACAGTCTACCCGGGTCAGCATCGCGGGTTTAGGCTTTGGAACCCAACCTACGGGCGAGGACCATCACCGACAAGAGCGCTCCTCGCTCCACCAATAACTTGCCGCATTGTTCCAAGGTCGCCCCGGTGGTCATCACATCGTCCACCAACAGGCAGCGTAGGCCTGCGAGATCCTTGCCCTTGTTCAAGGCTGTCGGCCCAAAACCCTGCATAAAATCCGTAGCGGCTTTGGCAAATCGCTCTTTTCGCCCTAGCCTTGCGAGGTTCAATCCCCCTTCATTGCGCTTTAAGGCATGCTCCATGACGGGAACCGGCCAATAATGGGCCATCCCACGAGCCAGTTCAGCAGCTTGATTGTATCCCCTGCTCCACATGCGCTTGGCTGTCAGGGGAACTGGAATCAGCAGATCGGGGGGTGGGAGCCAACCATCCCATTGAGCAGCCATCATGGCCCCTAGGGGTGGACCGAGTTGGCGTTTGCCCCCGAATTTGAAGGCCTTGTACAAGGTTTCCGCCACCGAGCCCGACGGCGCTACCCAAAGAGCAGAGGCATTCTGGACTGGAATTCGCCAGGCCAATTCCTCCATCATCATCTCGCAATCCCATTGGGAGGCGCCACGAAGGTCCAAGGCGCAATAAAGGCAAGTCAAGGCAGGAATGACCCCCATTCCTTGGCCGCAAACAGGGCATATACCGCTCCAAACCATGGCTGTATACCCAAACCATTTGGATTCCGGGGTCGTTAACGGGTTGTTTCGCCTCGGGGCGAGATTCAGTCCCTTCATTTAACCGCAAAACTGCCGTTCAAACAAGGCTTTGACTTATTTTTGGCCTCCTTTTGGAAACAAACCTCACAAAACCAACAATCCATGAAAATCCACGCATTCAAGCCCTTCACGGTATTCGGAATTACCCTTGGGGCGGTTCTGTTTGTCCATGGCCTGAAGGCCTCCGCTCAAGGCAACGATTCCGAGCCTGCCCCTGTCCTTTTTGAGGTAAGCGGAGGGAACATGCCTGCCGAACAAGTCCGCACCGATGAGTTCAGCACCCTTTTCAACAAAAATAATTTCAAGAAAACCGCTCCAACCCGAGCTGAATGGGAAGAGTACCTTGATCTCTACGTGAAGTTCAAGCTGAAAGTCCGCGAAGCCGTTCGTTTGGGGATGGATACCACAATGCGTTTCCGAGAAGAATTGCAGGGATACCGCAATCAATTGGCGCAACCCTATCTGCGCGATAAGGAAACCGGGAAATTTCTTTTGGACCAAGCCTTCGAGCGTTCGCAATTGGAGGTCCGAGCCGCCCACATCATGGTGCGCGTTGAGGAGGCTGCATCCCCGGCAGACAGTCTGGCCGCTTACCAGAAGGCTTTGGCCTTGCGCCAAGACATCGTGGACGGCAAAGATTTCAGCGAATGGGCCAAGACAAAATCAGACGATCCCTCGGCAGGGGACAACGGCGGAGACCTTGGATATTTCTCGGTTTTCCGAATGATTTACCCCTTCGAAGAAATGGCATTCACCACCCCGGTAGGCATGCTTTCTCCCGTTTTCAGAACACAATACGGGTACCATTTCCTGAAGGTGATTGACCGACGCAAAGCAAGAGGCGAGGTTCGTGTTGCTCACCTTTTGATCAAAAGCCCCGCCACAGACAACGACACCCTCAAGGCGCAGGCCAAAGCAAAAGTTGATGCGTTAATGGCCAAACTCAAGGCCGGCGAATCTTTCGAAGCCTTGGTCAAACAACATAGCGAAGACCCCAGCACTTCCGACAAAGGTGGTGTTTTGCCTTTCTTTGGAACAGGCCGTATGATTCCTGACTTTGAAGAAGCCGCTTTCGGCCTGGCTCAAGACGGGGACCTCTCCGCACCCGTCCAGACCCCATACGGGTGGCATATCCTCAAGCGCATTGAACTTCGTCCGGTCCCTGGCTTTGAACAAGCCAAAGGCGATTTGGAACTCAAAATTGCTCGCGATACCCGAGCGAATCAAAACACCGAAAATTTGATTGTTAAAATCAAAGCCGAATACCAATTCAACGAGAACAAAGAAGCGCTTGAAGCCGTCTTCAATTCTGTGGTGGACAGCCTGTACCGCAAACTAGAATGGAAAGCACCAAGCGCATGGGCGATGAAGGTTGCCCCAGGTACCTGGGATGCCCAACGTATCTCCAAAGAAAAAGCCGGCTCTAAAAGCCCCAAAGGCAAAGGAAACACAAGCAAAGCTCCAGCATCGGCCGCTGCTCCCCTTACCGTTATGGGCGATACCGTGGTGCATCGCTACGGGGATAGGGTCCTCAAGCAATCCGAATTGGCCATGTGGCTTGAAGAGGAACAAAAGAATGCCGCAGGAGCAGATCCGGCCATCCACTTGCGCAATGTGTACAAAGCGCGCACGGACAAAGCCATCCTCGCCTACGAAGACAGCCGATTGGAAAGCAAATACCCCGCCTTTGCAGCCTTGATGAAAGAATACCGCGAAGGAATTTTGCTTTTTGATTTGATGGACAAAAAAGTTTGGACCATGGCCATGAGCGATACCGACGGCTTGCAGAATTTCTTTGATGGGCGCGCCACGATGTACCAATGGAAGGACCGCACCGATGCCGAAATCTACACTTGTCTTAACCAGGAAGTCGCCAAAGAAGTCCGCAAGGCCGTCAAGAAAGGCAAGATGAGCCCCGAAGAAATTTCCAAAACCTGGAATGCCAAAGACCCTTTGAACGTCAAGGCGATCAGCGGTAAATACGAAA
>VGFN01000067.1 GCA_016868875.1 Bacteroidota bacterium | reverse complement strand
ACGGTTCTCAGTTTTCGCTGGGTGCGGCCTTTGGCCTGTTTGCTATTTTTGGAATGTTACGGTTCAGAACGGAAGATATTTCGATCAAGGATATGACCTACCTGTTCTTGGCGATTGCCTTTGGGGTCTTTGCGGCGGTGGCGCAGATGCCGTGGTGGATGCAGGCGCTAGTGTTGGGAGGCATCTTGGGGATTACAGCGCTGTTGGAAAGCAATTTGCTCTACCGCCGGGAATCGGTTAAATCCGTTCTCTACGACAAACCAGAGATGTTGCAAGTAGCTTCCAATCAGGAGCTTATCGATGATTTGAAGGCCCGTACGGGATTGCCGATCCACCGTTTCCAGGTGGTGCGTGTGGATTTGTTACGGGATACCGTTCAGCTCAAGGTTTATTATTTTGAGTAAAGGAGGGATGAGATTTTGGCGCCGGGGATACGAAAGGCTCTTTAGCTACTTTGCGTTCCTGGCTGCTTGTATGGGCTCGGTTGCCGCTTTTGCGCAGGGCAGTCCTGCCCTGTGGTTGGAGGGAAATTATACGGTGTTCCGAAGGGCCGCATGGCATTTGGCCTTGGAACCGGAACTGCGCTTGCAAGGAGACCGACTGCAAGCGGAGCATGCCGTTTGGGATGGTTATCGCTATTGGGGGGTCGATCGCTTGCAGGTGGATTTGAAGGGAGAGTATAAGCACAAATGGAAAGCCCAAGAGGCGACGTTTGCAGCATCCTTGGGGGGAGGAACGCGTTTGGCTTGGCGGAATTTGCCCCAATGGTCCCAGGTGCGCCCCCGGATATTCGGGGATGCCAAGTTGGCGTGGCAATGGAGGCGATGGAATGCAGGGTATCGCCTGCGGTGGCAACAACAATTTGCGGATTTTGGGGTGGCCGAGGGGGTGGAGCCCCTCAGTTCCTACGGTAGGCACCAAGGGGCCTTGGCTTACAAATGGGCCAAAGGTCGTTCGGTGGTATGGGCCGAGGAGTGGTGGGTCCCAGTCCCCGGGGAAGTACAGGGTTTCAAGGCCTGGGGCCTCGATCGTTATGACCATCGCCGCAGCACGTTGACCCTGCAATTCCGGCACCGAGGCCAGGGTTGGTCGGTAGGTTTGGGCTGGGACAGGGACCGCTTCAGTCCCGAGGGATCCGGGGGCCTATATCTGCTTCGCTTGGGCCATCAATGGGCTCCATAGCAGCTCCTCGCAAAGAACGCAGGAGACTAAGGGCGGTCATGCCGATGATTTTGAGATCGAGCAAGGGAGACCAATTTTGGATGTACAGCAAGTCAATTCGGACCCGGTTTTTCATGTCCTGCTTGGCACGGGTTTCACCGCGGTAACCCAAAGCCTGGGACAAACCGGTGATGCCGGGCTTGACCCGATGCCGGGCCATGAAACGCTCGATGACTTGGGAATACGATTCCGTATGCGAGAGCATATGCGGTCTGGGTCCCACGACGGACATATCGCCACGCAGAACATTGAAGAACTGCGGTAATTCGTCCAAGGAGCTGTTCCGCAGAAAGGCTCCAATCCTGGTAATGCGTGCATCGTTGGCAGAGGCCTGCACGAGGTCCGCCTCGGCATTGACCCGCATGGTTCGGAATTTGTAACATCGAAAGGGCCTGTTGTCTTTGCCGGAGCGTCGCTGCCCGAAGAATACAGGTCCTTGGCTATCCAATCGAATCCATAGCGCCATCAACGGGATCAGCCAAGTCAGGATGCCCACCACCACCATGGAGGAAATCAGTACATCTATCAAACGCTTAAGGGTTTGCGCGTTCTTGGTTTCCAAGGGAAAGGGTCGAAGGCTCCAAACCGGAATATGCCCCAAATAATCGATTTCGATACGGCCTAAGGGGATTTCTTGTTGGTCGGGAACCAGATGCAAATTCACGAAATGCTCAGCGGCCATTCGGCTAAGATGTTGAAAATCATTGCCTTTGAACAAGGATGCGGAGCAGTAGAGGTCGGAGATGGTTTCGGCACGAAACAAGGAAGGAAGCTGTTCCAAGCTATCATCCACGGAACCCAAACGCGCAAACGTTGTGCTTTGGGCTGTTCCGAAATACCCCAAAATCTCGGGGAGTGTTACGATGGATTTGCGCTGTATGACCGCAAACTCGCTGGGCAGGTCGTTGCCGATCAAAATAGCTTTGGCTCCTGAATGCCGTTGGGGACGGAGCCTGCGCAGAATATACGGGAACAGCCAATGCCATAACACATGGAGATTAGCGGTGACGGCCAGCATCAAGGTAATCAGGATGCGGGAATAATAGACCTTGATCAATCCGTTGAAGGCATAGGTTACCACCGCAAAGAACACGAAACAGCGAAACCAAAGCCACAATCTCCGGAAAGGATCCGAAGAAGGGGCGATGGAATAAAGCCCAACCACCAACGCGCAGGATATCCATAATAACCAAAGCAACCCTCCAAAGGCCAGGAAATCCATGTTAACCAGATTTTGCCATTCCTTGAAGCGGAGGTAATACCCCAAGCTGTAGGCCACGGTGATGAGGAACAAATCAACCCAGGCCAGTGGGACGGTATGACGGCTTCTATGTAGCATGGTTCTGGGTTTGGGGGGCGGATCCGCTGCGGTGAAGCATGCCCCAAAAATACCCATTCCCCAACAAACCCACGATGTAGAGGCCTTTCTGCCTTTCGAGCATGCTCTCGGTCAGCATGGACGATAGGATAATCACGAAGACCATGAGGGCTTCCCACTTTTGATCCATCCACGCCCACCACAGGCCGTAGAGGAAAGGCAACAGGAGCAAGACCAATCCCAAGGGTCCCAGCGTAGCCAAGGTTTGCAGGTACTGGTTATGGCTGTTGAATTGGTTGATGTAACCGGTTTCCAAACCATTTCGTCGATAGACATTGTTCAATTCGGTTTGGAAATCGCCTGCGCCGGTTCCAAGGATGGGGTTCTCGCTGTAACATTCCAAGGTATTCTTCCACTTGGCTACGCGAAGGGATCGTCCTCCCCAACGGTTAGTGGTATGGTCGGCTTGAAGGTCTACCATTTCGCTAACGCGGGAACGGTTCACGCTGTTGGCTTGAATGAGCAACCAAGGCAAGAGGACCAAGAAGGCCAAGCCTACGGTCATCCACCATCGAAATTTCCGAAGTCGGATAAGAATGAGTAGGAAGACGCCTACCATCGCAAGGCCGGTGAGCATGGCCATTCTGGAGGAGAGCTGGGTGATCATCACTACCGTGAAGAGCAAATAGGCAATGTGCTCACCGTAAGCCCTTGTTGTTGGCTTGGAGGCAGGAGAGGCCCTGACCGGGGCCGCCAAGTCCCTGACCGGGGCCGCCAAAATCCGGTCCTGGGCATAGGCAACCAAGCCAAGTAAGATCCACATGCTGAGGTAAATCGGGTGCAGACCGCTGGCTCGTGCCAGGTTCTCGTACACCATGTCCTGGAACCAGGACGAAGGACCACTGCTACGCCGGAGGACATCGCCCACACAAAGTAGGGTCACAAGGACCGCGCTGATCCAGATGCAGCGAGCGAACCATCGGCGTTGCTCTGCCAGCCACGGTTGCAGGGCCATGAAGGCCAGGGGCCAAACGAGCCATTGGGCTTTGCTGAGCACTTCGGTAATCCCTTCGCTTCGGTAATCGCTCCAACCCAACGAGGCCAGGGTCCAAAGCCATAACAATATTTGAGCATAGCCCCATAGGCCCGGACGCACCAAGGGCTCTCCTTGAGGGCGAAGCATCCAAGCGCAGATGGGCAAGGCGAGCAATAACAAATTTTGCAAATAATAGGGCGCAAATACGCCCGCAACACAAATGGTCAACACAAGCCTTACCTCTGGGGGCGCGCTTTTGTTCATCGCTTGGTCTGGTGTTGCGCCCATGATTCCAGCAGGGTTTGGTAGGCATGGGCGATCCCATGCGGTGTGTAATGCTCGGTGATTTTGCGACGGTTGTTGGCGATTGAGGATTCACTGAGGCAGGCGTTTGCCAACAAGTGTTCGCGGACCTCATCGCTGTTACGGAAATAGAAGGCGTCTTCTCCGATAACCGCCCGGTTGAAGGGGTTGTCATGGGCCATGATCCTGCAGCCGGAGGCCATGGCTTCCAGCAGCGAGGGGTTGGTGCCGCCCACGCTGTGTCCGTGGAAATACCAAGCAGCGTTCTGTCGCAGGATTTCTACTGCATTTTGGTCATAGACACCGCCTATCCATCGTCGATGGGCCTGTTGGGGATTATTGACGTTGGGGTACTTGGCCTGCAGCGCTTGGGCGTAGCGGTTTGCGGGCTTGCCGACCAGGATCAGGGGCAGGGTCGAGGTTGAAGCCGCGCAGGCTGCTTGATGGCCTTCCAGGATGGCATGAATATGGTTATCCGGTTCCATGCGGGCGATGATCAAATGGTATGCGCCCGAGGTTAGCCCGTAGGCATTCAGTACGGTTTGGATGGCTTCAGGATGGAGGTTATCGCGAACGACCGCGCTGTAGGGAATGTAGGTGGAGGGCTTCCCGTGGGTTTCAAGGAGGTAGGTTTGAATCGCCAAGGAATCCGCGATCAAGGCTTGGCTGCACCGAGCGGCTCTTGCTTCGGACCAACGCAGGAAGCGCCGGACCCAAGGACCGTATTTGCTGCGCTTCCATTCCAGTCCGTCCATATTGGTCAGGACCGGTACAGCGCGGGGGTGCAGACCGTACCAGACCGCGGAGCTGGTGTAGCCCAATTGCAGGATGACATCGAATTTCCTTCGTCGGGCATCCAGAATGCACCCCAGGTCGTACACAAATTGTCCTGCAGTCCCAAAGCGATCTTCTGGATCGTAACAATGAATAATTTCTA
Source organism: Bacteroidota bacterium (assembly GCA_016868875.1). Lineage (GTDB taxonomy): Bacteria > Bacteroidota > Bacteroidia > UBA7662 > UBA7662 > SYHX01. The sequence goes on along the minus strand of VGFN01000067.1, from coordinate 1,311 downwards.
CCCCTAGGTAGCTTGGCTCATGGTACGGATGCAGGGAGGAATTGTATACCGTGACCCTGTGGCCCTCGAGCACCAACCTTGTGGCCAGCTGCTCTGCAAACTGCTCAAAACCGCCGTAATGGTTGGGAATTCCCCTGCAACCCAAGATGGCCACATGCATGCTCCCAAAAATAGACCTTCCAAGGGGGACTTAGGCGCTTTGTTGTAGGTTTGTGCCGTGGGACTGGTCATTCGCCAAAGCTTCAAATCAACCCTCTTAACCTACGTCGGGGTAGGCCTGGGCGCTCTGAATCTCTTGTTCTTCTTCCCTCGCTACCTGAACCCAGAACTTATCGGCTTGCGGGAGCTTTTGTTGGGGGTGGCGCTCAGCCTGTCCATCTTCACCCAATTGGGGATGCAAAGCGCCATGTCCCGCTTCTTCCCTTATTTCCAAAACGAGCAAAGGCAGCACAACGGCTTCCTGCTCTTCACTTTGGGCGTAGTGACTTTGGGTTTGCTGGGCTTTGGGGGTGTATTCTGGGGCCTTCAAGGCCTATGGGAAGGGTTGTTTGCCGATAAATCGGCAGCGGTGAACGCGTATTGGAGTATGATTTTGCCGCTGACGGGCATGATGATGCTGCAGAATGTGCTGGAAATATGGGCAAGGTTGCATTACAGGATTGTGGTCAATGCTCTCCTGCGTGAAATTGGACTGCGCCTGGCCTTGACAGGTTTGACGTTGGCCTATGCCCGCGGTATGATCGGTTGGGATGGATTCCTTTGGGGGATGTGCGCATCCTACGGGGTTTCGGCTTTGTTGTTGGCGGGGTACCTTCACGGTATGGGGGTTCTTTACCTGAACCCGGCCTATGTTCGGGTTCGCAGGGCGCTTCGGCCTCTTATGGCCCGGTACTCGATGTGGATGATTGTCGGCGGTGCTGGGGTGGTTATCAACGAACGGATTGACGGCTTGATGTTGGCCTGGTTGGCGGGTCTTGCCTCCACAGGGATCTACAGCCTGTCCTTCTTCATCGGAACCATCATCGAAATGCCCCGCCGCTCCATTTCTCAAATTGCGGGAACCCTGATCGCCCATGCATGGAAGGCGAAGGACTTTCAGGCCCTGGCCCAACTGCATCGTCAGGCGGCGTTGAATCAAATGCTTATCGGTGGGATTTTACTGGTCTTGGTATGGACCCAAATCGACACGGTCTTTGAACTGATGCCCAACGGGCACCTGTACCGGGAGGGCAAGTGGGTGGTGTTATGGATAGGATTGGCTCGATGGTTTGACATGTCCAACGGGGTCAATACGGAGATCATCTTGAATTC
>VGFN01000066.1 GCA_016868875.1 Bacteroidota bacterium | reverse complement strand
CCAAACCACCGCTAATCCAAGCCATCAAAAGACTTAATCCCGCCTCTTTGATAATTTTTTGGCGTACGTGACTTAATTCGGCATGGGCCAATTCATGGGCCAAGACCCCAGCAACCTCATCCGGTCCTTGGGCACTTTGGAGAAGACCGCTCTGAACGACCAAACGTCTTCCAGGCAAGGCAAAGGCATTGACTTCAGGGTTTTGAATCAAATGACGGTGAAGGCCCGCAGTGTCAATCCCGTTGGGCGTACAAAGGCGATCGAGGAGTCGATCCATCGCCAAGGTTGACCGCTCATTCGTGATGGGCGGGTGGCTGCGTTGTATTTCTTCCCACAAGGGTTCTCCAAGGGTCTGTTCCCACTGTGCGAGGGTCTCTGCCCATTCTGGATTTTCTATAATATTTGTAACATATCGCACAATTCCATAGATGGTGGCCCCCACTAGGATTAAGGCCGCGAAAAGAATGAAAAGGCAGGATCTATTCCTCAAAACGCAAAGAATCTATAACGCGGAAAACGCCCTTAGGACTGCAAAACTTCCTGGCTTACCCCCGTGAAGGAAAAACCGCCGTCATGAAACAAATTTTGCATCGTAACCATACGGGTCAAATCCGAGAACATGACCACACAATAATCTGCGCAGGATTCAGCAGAGGCATTGCCCAAAGGGGACATGCGTTCGGCATAATCCAAGAAATCGTCAAAGCCTTTGACCCCCGAACCTGCCGTTGTTCGGGTTGGACTCTGCGAGATGGTATTGACACGGACCCCGTGGGATTTCCCCAGATGATACCCAAAACTTCTAGCGATGGATTCCAATAGGGCTTTGGCATCGGCCATATCGTTGTAATCCGGAAAAACACGTTGGGCAGCGATGTACGAAAGGGCCAAAACCGAGGCGCCTTGGGCAAGGGCTTTGGTGGCGATGGCGGCCCGCATGGTGCGGTGAAAGGACATGGCTGACACGTCCAGGGTTTTGTGGTAGAACTCGTAATTAAGGTCCGTATAGGCCTTGCCTTTGCGGACATTGGGCGACATGCCAATGGAATGCAACACAAAATCAATAGGCCCGCCCAAGAATTCAACGGCCTGGGTAAATAAACTCTCCAAATCCGCATCCACGGTGGCATCTGCACCTATAACGGTGGAATTCAGGCGCTCGGCCAGTTCTTGAATTTGACCCATACGCAAGGCGACTGGGGCGTTGGTGAGCACAAAGCGAGCGCCTTCTTGGTGGGCTTTTTCGGCCACTTTCCAGGCAATAGACTGTTGGTCGAGGGCGCCAAAGATGATGCCTCTTTTTCCTTGTAACAACGAATGACTCATAGGGTAGGGTTTAGGATAATCGATTACAATTTAACAAAAAAACGGTTCACTTGGATGGGCGGGATGTGTCGAGGAGGTCGAGGGCTTGTTGAAGGGCGGCTTTCCCGTAGCGATCCCCACCAATCATGCGGGCCAACGTTTCTTGGCGTTGCTTGGGGGATAGGACCGAGAGGGCTGTGCGGGTTTGCTGGTTCTCTATCTCTTTGATGACATGCCAGTGATGATCACCGAGGGCAGCGATTTGGGGTAGGTGGGTGATGAGCATTATTTGTTGATTCTTGGCCATTTCGGACAGCATTTTCCCCATACGCAGGGCGGTTTCCCCCGATATACCTGCATCGATTTCGTCAAAGATCCGGGTATGATCACGGCCTTGCTCTTTGACCAGGCTCTTGAGGGCCAACAAGAGTCGTGATTTTTCTCCCCCACTGGCTACCTGCCCCAGGGGACGTGGATCCTGACCGGGGTTGGCGCTGAAGAGCAAATCTGGTCGATCAAGCCCCATGAGCGCCTCCGTTGGAACCCATTCTTGCAAGGCATCGGCCGTTGATTGTTCATTCAGGTTACTCACGATGGTATTCCAGTCCAAAACCAGTCGAGCATGCTCCATGGAAAGTTTGGCAAGCTTGCCCGCAAGCCGTTTCGACAGATCGCTCAGGCCCTTGGTCCTTGCTAGGTGTAAACGCAAGGCTGCCAAGCGACATTGTTGCAAGGCTCTGGCCTCATGAGCCTCCAACGTTTTCCTGCGCTCATCCACACCTTGTCCAGATTCCAAGTACGAAGCAAGCTTTTCTCGAAGGTCTCGAAGGTCTTGAAGTTCCGAATGACGATGTTTGTGCAACAAACTCTGCAAGACATCCACCTGATCGCGTAACTGTTGGGTCATTTGTAAATCGGGCACCCTTGCCTCGGCCATGGATTCGGCATCGCGAGCCAATTCGCGAATTTGCAACAAAACGCTTTTCAAAATTTCTGTCCAAGAGGCCACTTCGGAATCTTTGCCGCTGATCCCTGCGAGTTGTTGCAAGAGATCTCGCAGTTGATCGGCTACGGCTTGACCTCCATTCGGAGCATCTCCAACCAAGGAAGCGGCCGCGATCGTTAATTTCTCTCTGGAATCCAAGGCGTTTTCCTGAATGCTGAGTTGGTTTTCACAATCGACTAGGCGGGTCCAGTTTTCCAAAGGTGCTGAGCGAAGTTCTTCGTAATGAAATCGATTAAGTTCTTCTTCCCTTTGGCTCTTCTCGTATTCGGTCAGAAAACCATCCAAGGCTTGTCTTGATTGAACCCATTCGCTGAAAGTGGCCGCATACTCACGTCGAAGTTCCTCGCAACAAGCAATTTGGTCGAGCAACAATACTTGAGTTTGCCTTTTGTCCACGGCGACGGCTTCTTCTTGGCCGCTAAGGTCCAAGAGTAGGGTCGCAAGGTTTTTGAGTTCCTTCAGAGAAGATACACGATCGTTAATGAGGCAACGGCTGCGCCGTTGTGGACTGATCTCCCTACGTAGAATAAATTCAAAGTTTGCGGAAGGGGGTTCCTCGTTATTGATTTGGCCCCACAGGGCAAGGACCTCGGGATCATGACTGCGGAACTCCATTTCGACGACGCATCGTAAGGTAGAATCACGGAATGAAGCAGGGTCTGCTTGATCCCCTAACAACAAACCGATGGCATCCAAGAGAATGGACTTCCCCGCACCGGTTTCTCCGGTGATCACCGTGAGGCCGGGGCCCACGTTGAGCTCCAGTTCCCCAATCAGGGCAAAATTTCGGATAAGCAGCCTAAGCAGCATGACAGGAATTCAATGGATGGTCCCGAATATTTTTTGGAAATTCGTAAAGACTAACGGCCCCCTCCACCTGCACCGCCCCCGACGCCTGAAGCGTTGATGCGGTTATACTCTGCCTGGTTCAAGGGGTCCATGGCGATCAATTGTTCCACAACCTTGGCTTTCTCGGCCGGCAAAGCTTTGGAGCAGAATCCGATAATTTCCGGTATTTTGGCTTTGAGGTACAAGGGGATCAGCATGCCTCCGGGTTTGTTACGGTTCACATCATGGATTTTCTCAATGGCACCCAACATTTTGCGGCGTGCATCGATTACCCTTTCGGGCTTGTGTATTTGATCAAGGCCTTGCCGATGATATTCGTACAATCCTTGGTGAAAGGGTTTGTAGGCTGAATTGTTGAGCAATTCCGATAGCCAATACCGGTTCCGCAAGCTTTGGTTCTGTCGCCAACCGACTTCAATGGCATTCTGAGCATTCAGAACGATTTGTTGAGCTTTGCGCAGATAGGGGGTTCCGCTTTCTCTACCGAAAGTATTGTAATCCAGTCCAATAATGAGGTTAGCGTAGAATGCGAGCATCGAAAGCAAATTGGAGGTATGGGCATTTTCGTTGAATTCCATGGCCTGGGACTCGTTGTACTCAAATTGCCAATCCGGATCGGTATAATTGAAGATCACGGTGGTGTAGGCACTGTTATAGACGGGTCTGCTGCTTTGGATTTGCGCCGTAGCCTTGAAGGTATTCCCGCTTATCCGCTCATCGAGCATGATGCTGATGCTGCAATTGATGCGCTCTTGGAATTGAAACTCATCCGAGGTCCACTTCTGACCGTTAACGAAGGTGGTAAGCGCCTGTTGCATGTTCGCATAAAACTGCTGATCGGCTCCTCCAACTTTGCCGGGGTTGACCGAGATTTGGCAATTCAATTCTTGGGATTTGACTGGTATGTTCCATGTGAGCCCCATGAGGCATACGATCATTCCCAGCCTCAGCAAGGTTCGAAATTGATTCACCATGGCTTTGGCGAGCTCGCGTTTGGGCATGATTGGTAAGTGCACCGGATCATGATTTAAGGTGAGCAAGGTGCAACCCATTTGTTCGGCATCCATGGCGCCGCCTTCTTGCCTCAGGCTGTTCATCACCACAAGGTCGGCATGCTTATGATGTAATTTTCGAAGGGCATTTTCGATTTCATTTTCACTTTCCAAGGCGAATCCTATAACGGTTTGCCCTGGCTTTTTGTGGGTGCCGGCGTAATGCAGCATGTCCGGATTGGCGACAAGTTCCAAGGATAAGGATGCCTTGGATTTCTTGATTTTCTGATCTGAGTAAGTCGCTGATCGGTAATCCGCAACCGCGGCGGCATAGACTTGCAAGGTACAAGATTCGGCAAACTTCTGGCAAGCATCCATCATTTGTGCCGCCGTTTCCACCGAATGTATACGAACGCCTGGATGCCGGCACAATTCAGATCCTGGACCGTAGATAAGCTCTATTTGGGCTCCACGATCGGCCAATGCTTCGGCCAATGCCACCCCCATCCTGCCGGAAGATCGGTTCGTGATGTAGCGTACCGGGTCGAGGTATTCCCGCGTTGGGCCAGCGGTCACCAAAACGCGTTGTCCATGTAGAAATGCATCTCCAAGCAGGATTTCTCGAATTGTTTTTAGCAAATCTTCCGGTTCCGCCATACGTCCTTCGCCAATCAAGCCGGATGCGAGTTCTCCAGAAACCGGTTCCACGATACGGTACCCCATATCAATCAGTCTTTGGAGATTCGCTTGGGTGGTTGGATGCCCAAACATATCGTGGTCCATGGCCGGGGCTACGGCCACGGGGCAGCGTGCCGAGAGAACCGTTGCCAACAACAAATTGTTGCAAGTTCCGCTGGCCATGGCCGCCAGGGTATTGGCGGTGCAAGGGGCTACCAAAATCAAATCGGCCCATAGGCCAAGCGCAACGTGGTTGACCCATTCGCCCTCCTTGTTTTGCACAAGCTGGGTGTACACGGGCCTTCCGCTTAGGGTGCTGAGGGTGAGTGGTGTTACAAAATCATGGGCTGAAGGGGTCAAAACAACTTGCACCTCAGCGCCTGAACGCACCAGCTCACGAACCAACCCACAAATCTTGTAAGCAGCAATGCTGCTGCTAATGCCTATCAGAACATTCTTGCCGGCAGGCATTGTTCAGTTATTAGGCTTTTTTGTTCTTGGAGTCGTTTCGGTAATAAATTTTACCTTGTTTGAACTCTTCAATCGCCTGCAATGTTGGTTTGGCCATGCGCTCGTATTGACGAGAAATTTCGATTTGCTCCCGATTCTCATAGACTTCTTCGATGGTATCCGCCGGGGTTGCAAATTCGGCCAATTTGGAGTTTAACTCTTCTTTGACTTTAGAGGCAATTTGGTTACTTCGCTTGGCGATGACTGCAACGGCTTCATAGACGTTGCCAGTGCTTTGTTCCAAGTCGCGAAGACTACGGGTGATGGTGTTGTTGGGTTGTGACATAAGGTGTATTTAATCAGGTTAGTAATTTTTTAATCAGGTTAATAATTCGATGCGTGTTGATTAGGTTGTTGGGGCTTTAGTGATGTAGGCTTTGGCTTCCAGGGCCATAGCTCGACTTTGGGCCAAATAGACGGAGTTGGGGAATTCTTCTTCCAATGCTTCTTGGGCCAAGATGACTTGTTCAAAGCGTATGGCTTTTTTGGATTCGATGCTGTTGGAGGCTAATTTGTAATAAGATTCAATAATCAGCCACTTGATTTTTTCACGGTCGGCCAGGTCCGGGTATTCGACCAGCAATTGCTTTAGGCTAACCGCAGAAGCCCGGTAATCTTCCATATGGTAAAATAACATGGCGGCTTCGTAGGCTTTTAGCCTCATTTTGTCGCGAAGTTGTTCGATGATGAAATTGCATTGATCCACCCTGGGGCTGTTGGGATGTTTGTTCACAAACAGCTGCAGTCCCTCTATAGCCTTAATGGAATTGGACTGATCCAAGGCATAGGGTGGAGAATCCA
>VGFN01000065.1 GCA_016868875.1 Bacteroidota bacterium | reverse complement strand
CGGTAGACGAAACGGTAGACGAATCGCTGGGCATGTCGTGGGTTGAATCGTGGGATTGAGCTTCTTGCGTCATCATAGGAGGGGGGCCAGAGGGTGAATGTTGAGCCAAAAGACGGTAAACAACCAAACCGGCCATACCCAAACCTGCAACCAAACCCGCACCCACTGCCAAGGCGCCAAACAAGGTTTTCCAGCGGCGGGTTTTCATTGCTTTCGATTAGCGTTGCCTAAAGGTCCACGTAAAACGAAATTCAGCCATCAATTGTTTTTGATCATTGAAACATTGGGAAACCAGCAAGGCCGTGCAAGTATCCCCGCTCTTTTGGAGGCTTTCAAGACTGTCTAGAAGGTCTTTCATGCCCTCAAAGCGAAAATGGACCAGGCCTACAGCTTTCTTGTGATACACCGCTTCCATTCCAGATAACAACAAACTAACGCTTTGACGTCTTCGGCGTAAATGCGTGTAGGCGGGTAATCCCGTGGACATTTCTGCACCCATGGCCATGGCCGCAAAATACATGGACCCAAAGGGGTTCTTGTTCCAAAAGGAATGCCTCATGCGTATTTCGCACCCTCTGCTGTCGAGGTGATTGATCCTCAATCCAGCCAACCATGCCAGGGGCAACTTCCCAAGTAGAAGAGCCGGAAAAAGACGAATCTCCCACGGCTTCAACCAAGATGCGCTGTTTTCCTTCACTTGGTAGGTTGCGTTAAACGATTCATTAGAGCTCGTCCAGTCCCAAGGTTTCGGGTCGTGGGTACGGGAAATAAACAAAGATGGGTTGCGATGGCCTCACCACAAAAACACACATAAAGTCATTGGGGTCTTTCCAGCTTTGTTTGAAGGTCAGAAATTGTTCCTTGGTCAAGAGGCCTTTCTTGATAAATTCCTCCATAACGGAGGCCCGAACGCTCCAGCGGGTATCCAATTGGCGATGATCCAGAAGGGGCCTGCCCAGATCCAAATGCTGATCCTCGTAAGCGATGAAAACAGGGTATTTGGAAGTACCGCTGTCCAGCACTTCGTGCGCTATTCCCTGGAGATAGGAGGCATAATACCCCAAATCCCTTTCCAATTCGTTCCATTCAGCCTCTTGTTCCATGAATACGACCTTCGTTGAGCTTTCGTTGAGCTTTCGTTGAGCTTGCAAATTTAACGCCTGATCAGAAGGGCGATGTTTTCGATATGGGCCGTCTGCGGAAACAAATCCACTGGACGAAAGCGCTCCAGGCGGTACAACTCGTTCAGGGCCTGCAAATCCCGCGCTTGGGTTGCGGCATTGCATGATACGTACACAATGCGCTCAGCATTGCTCTTCAGCAGCATTTGAACAACATCTGCATGCATGCCGGCACGGGGTGGGTCCACCACCACGACATTGGGGCGACCATGGACGCTGTAAAAGTCCTCGTTCAAAAGACGGGCCATATCCCCCGCATAAAATTCGGTGTTACAAATACCGTTGGCTTCCGCATTGCGCCGCGCATCTTCGACAGCGGCCTCTACATATTCAATACCAATTACTTTGGCTGCATGTCGGGCCAAGAATAAGGCAATGCTGCCCGTTCCGGTGTAGAGATCGTACACCAGTTCATCCCCTTGCAAGGCACACCAATCCAAGGCCAATCGATACAAAGCCAAGGCCTGCCGGGGATTGGTTTGAAAAAAAGAGGTGGCGGAGATGCCAAATCGCAAACCGTCCAGGGTTTCGGTCAAGCGGTTTTGGCCTTGATGCACCTGTATTTCAAGGCCTTCCAAGCTATCATTGGCTTTGGTATTGACGGTATAGAGCCACTGATCTACTTGGGGCAGATGGGGCCTCAAGGCCTCCAGGTATGGAAGCAGGATCTCGGGCTTGTCCTCCGATACCGAAAGCAAAACCATCCATTGTCCATCCACAGTGTTTCGTAACATCAAATTGCGAAGGTATCCCTGCCGCGATCGAATGCTGTAGAAGGATAGATTCATGGCCACTGCCTGACAGTAAAAGGTATTGCGAATCAAGTCCGCCACCTCGTCCATCAAATAACAAGTTTCGATATGCAGGATTCGTTCAAAACGACCGCTCAAATGAAAACCCAGTCCCGTACCAGGAAAGCCATGGGTTGGAGCATCGATGGTCACGGACTGCTCTTGGGATTGTAGCAGTTCTTCCCTAGTCAACCAACGGCGCTCGGTGAAGGTGAACTCAAGTTTGTTGCGGAATCGATAGATCGCAGGGGCAGGTAAGGCGGGCTCAGCGTGCACGCCTTCCAAGGATAAACCGCCGATGCGGGTGAGAGCGTCGTGCACTTGTTTGGTTTTGTACACCAATTGCGTGGGGTAATCCATGTTTTGCCATTTGCAACCACCGCAGGTTCCAAAATGCTGACAAACCGGACTGACCCGATGGGATGAAGGTTCCAACAATTCCACAACCCTGCCTTGCGCGTAGCGGCCTTTGTTTCGGTAAATCTGGACCTGTGCGCGGTCCCCCGGCATGCCCCCTTCCACAAAAACCACCTTTTCATCAACCCTGGCCACCCCCAAGCCATCGACCCCCATATCGGTCACATGGCATTCCACAACAGGCATTGGCTTGGGATGGGTTCGTGGCATCGTTATGTTTTTGAAATTCAGGATTAAGCCTAGTGTTGGTCCAAGGATGGAGCCGAATGTTGGTCCAGGAATTGAACCAATATCGGCAACAAGATATCGGGGGCATCGGCATGGACCCAATGGCCCGCCCCGAGAACGGTATGAAATTCAGCGTGAGGAAAACGTTCGTGGAAGGCTTGCCAATCCTCATCTGTAACATAATTTGATTTCTCCCCTCGCACCAACAAAGCAGGAAGGTCCAAAGGGGGATGCGTTGGAAGTGCACTGCCGATGGAAGACAAGGATAGGCTGAGCGGGCCCAAGGCAATTCTCCATCGAAAACGCCCTTGCTCATCGCGCTCTATGTTCTTGAGCACAAACATTCTGGTGGAAAGTTCAGGGATATCGTCCCTCAAGGCTGCATCCAGATCTCCTCGGCTTTGACAAACCGACAGGTCCAAGTTCTGCATCGCGGCGAGCATTTTGGCATGATGATCCAGGGCATAAGCCTTGGGGACAATGTCCACGACCATTAGAGAAAAAAGTCGCGTTGAATACTGCGCCGCAAAGCGCATGGCCGCCTTGCCGCCCATGGAATGACCGACGAGGTGAATCTTGTCCAGGCCCATCCGATCCATCCACTGCCTCAAATCCTCGGCCAACAAATCATAACCAAAATCATCCGAATGAAAGGATTTGCCATGATTGCGCTGATCGGGAAGAAAAACCCTGTAACGATGCTCCAATCGCCGGGCCAAGGTCAGCCAATTATCCCCTGAACCAAATAAACCGTGCAGGATCACCACATTCGGACCTTGGCCGCTTTCCCAAACATGCCATACCGGAACTGGTGAGGATTGGGCGGGAGAAGATGTGGCGGGAGGAGAAGATGAGGGGCTTTCCATGGGGAAGTGGCAAAGGTAAGGCTATCTTTTTGTTGGGATTCCCAAAACCTTTTGGACAGACTTTGGTCATTATAGAAGACCGTTTGCCACTCATGACGCCTCGCTACCCCTTTATCCCCTCCTGGGAGCCTCAAACCAGCATTTGCGATATCCTCAAGCTGTTCCCAACCGCAGGAGTGGAGCTGGAGCGCTTGGGAGTTCCCCCCGCTGCGGTCCATGATTGCATCACGGTGGGCGAAGTCGCCAACCATGTCGGCTGGAACCCCTATACTTTGCTTAGTATCTTGATTCCCACGGCGGATCCTCATGCCCCAACCGATTCCAGACCCTCATCCCAGGTTGATCAGCGGGAATCCTGTGTCGCGATCATTCAGGCCCTGAGGGCTGACCATGTACGGCTTTTGGGCGCCTACATTGGGCCTGTTCGTGAGCAGTGGGAACATTGGGAAAGCAAGGGTTATCCTCCCGACTACCCTCAACTTGGCCTCCTGAGGGACGAATTCGAAACCCTCTGCGCAGAAATTTCCTGCCATTTTCTTTTGGAAGAAGAAGAATTGTTTCCGTACGCCATCGAGCTCCACGAGGCCTGTTCTGCCAAGGTTTCTGCCCAGGATGCGCTCAAAGTTTTGGAAAACAAATCCCTCACCGACGATGGAGAAATTATCGCTTTGGTGGATTTGCTTGAACATTTGTTATCTCGATTTCCGGAAGCATACAAAACCCCTTCTGATGCGGTATCCAAGAGTTTGAAACCGGAGAACACCCAAGATACAGGTCGCCAACTATGGGCCAATTTGGTGGCCTTCCGTGAAAGCTGGATGCTGCACGAGGCCAAGGAAACCACCGGGCTTTTTCCCCGCATCCTGGAGCTGGAAAATCATTTGCTTCGCAAAAACTAATTGAACTATCTTTGAGCATCCCGGCTCTTCAGCGCCGGGCATTCTTTATGTCTGATAGTCAAGTTATTGAAAGGCTCCAAGCCTTTGAGCGGCAAGCTCCTAAAATTGTCTTTGAATGGAACGATGCAAGCACCGGAGCAAAGGGTTGGGCGGTCCTTAATTCTCTAAGAGGGGGTGCAGCAGGAGGCGGAACGAGGATGCGCAAAGGATTGGACCGTCGGGAGGTAGAATCACTGGCCAAAACCATGGAAATCAAATTTACCGTTTCGGGGCCGGCCATTGGCGGCGCCAAATCAGGTATCGACTTTGACCCATCCGACCCCCGCAAAGAAGAAGTCTTGAGGCGTTGGTACAAAGCCCTTGACCCGCTGCTCAAAAATTATTACGGCACCGGAGGAGATTTGAACGTGGACGAAATTCACGAGGTTATTCCCTATACCCTGGCTAACGACCTTCAACACCCCCAGCAAGGCGTTGTTCAGGGTCATTTTGGACGTTCGCTACGCGAAATGCGCATTGCTCAACTCAGGGAGGGGGTAAGCCTACCGGTACATGATTGTGAATTAAGCCCATTGCATCCCTTGGCCCCCCAGGGGACCTATACCGTGGCGGATTTGATTACCGGGTGGGGGGTGGCGGAGTCCATCCTTTCCTATTATGCCCACCGAGCAGGCGCAGTGCTCCCCGCGGGCGGCGAGGGGTCATGGATTCTGCAGGGTCACTCAGCCTTCGAGGGTCGCAAGGTATTGATCCAAGGTTGGGGAAACGTCGCTGCAACCACTGCCTATTATTTGTGTTATGCAGGGATGCGGATACAGGGCATTTTGGACCGAGATTACGGTTGGTTGGCCCAAAGCGGGGAACCTATGGATTTGGGCCAATGCCTGAGCATGCTTCAAGGCCGTTTGGGGAACGCCATGAACCCCGACCAAGAAGGTGTTGAACCGCGTCAAGCCATGGAGGCGCGATTTTGGCAACAAAAAGCCGATGTCTTTGTCCCAGCGGCCGCATCGCGTTTGGTGACCCTTGACCAAATTAATTCATTAATGGACCATGGATTAGAACTCGTTTCCTCCGGGGCAAACGTGCCCTTTGCCGACCCTGAAATTTTCATGGGCCCCATTTCCAAGGCCGTGGATCAACGCATCGCATTGATCCCTGATTTTGTGGCAAATTGCGGAATGGCCAGAGTTTTTGGTTACCTTATGCAAGAAAATATACCGGTGAATGCGCGGGCCATTTTCAAAGATGTAGCGACGATCGTCCGTGATGCCGTTGGGTCCTGCATACCCGCCGTTCCGCCCCATTCTTCAGAAGGCGGAGTGACTGGTCTGAGCGTTCGTGCTTACGCCAAAGCCTTGGACCAACTCATGCCCTCTTTCAAATCCTGAACCCAAAATCATGCTTGCATTCCTTCATTCACAGTCCTGGGCCGGCCAAACCTATTTCCAATGGCTCATGGCCTTGGGCTTGGTATTGGGGACTATTCTGCTGCGCAGGCCCCTGGCTAATTCGCTGAACTGGTTGTTTTACAGAGCTTTTAGCGAAAGAAGCCTTGAGAAACGTAAACGATTTCATGACCTTACCGGCCAAAACTTGAGGCGTTTGTTGGTGCTGTTGGCGTTGTACATAGCTCTCAGCGTGCTGAGCATACCCACGCATTTTCAATGGTTTGGGAAGCCCTACCGCCTGGCTTTTTATTTGGATATTCTCTTGCAATTGGGCTTGGTTTGGACCGCTTCCAAAATATTGTTACGAATTGCAGATTT
>VGFN01000064.1 GCA_016868875.1 Bacteroidota bacterium | reverse complement strand
AAGGGTAAGGATTAAGCTTATTCTAAGGCACGAAGATAAGCCCTGAGTCTTGGGCACCTGATACTAATTTTGGAGAAATGCCTGCCATGATCCATTGCCATCGGGTAACCGCACCGGATACCCTCCAAAAAATCCATGCCCTCAGATCCCAAGTTTTTGTGGAAGAGCAAGGAGTAAACCCAGAGGAAGAATTTGACATCTATGAAGAATCAAGCATCCATTGGGCGGCCACCCATGGCGATGAGGTCATCGCCTGCGCTCGCCACCGGCAAACCGAACTTGGATACAAGATCGAAAGGATGGCCGTTCGTGCAGATTTCCGAAGGCAGGGAGTGGGCAGGGAGCTCTTGCTGCATATTATGGAGGACCTGTGGCCCGGAATTTCTGCCCTAAAGGACGGGGCGGCGGGCGTTACAGCCCCTGAAATCTACCTGCATGCCCAGGTTCAGGCCCTCCCCTTTTACCGAAGGCTGGGCTTTGCCCAAGTTGGTGAACTTTTTTATGAAGCCGATATACCGCATTACCGTTGCGTTTATCAAGACCCTTTAAACGTTTAGCTACGGTTATGGATTGGGCCTTGCCTTGCTTGCGGTATGGAACCGGTTGGGGAGTCCGCTTGGAGAGGCTTGCGCCTGGGGGCTTCGGCTTGCTTGGGTATAGGTCTCGTTGCGTGGTGGCCATGGGTTTTGGTAGGTTTGGGGGTGATCCAGGGCTTAAGTTTCCTGGGCGCTGTGGTTCTAGGCATAATTTGGCGAGGTTGTGGCCACAGGCTCGCTTACCAATGGAGGTGGTTGCCTGGTCTTCTCTGTTGGATTAGCCTAAGCACAGGCCTTGCCTCTCTCCAAGGGCCTAGCCTGCCCTCGGCTCTTCAAGCAGATGGGCTCCCTCTTCCATCGGTTCTTTCAAGGGATCCCCCTACCGATTATTTGGGCTCCGATTTATTGCTCATTCAGATCCATCGTCAGGATGGTCCAAGAAAATATCGGGCCATCGTTTATCAGCGATTGAAATATTGGAAGGCTGATCAGAAATGGCGTTGTTACCCCTTCCGCCATCCTATCCTTCTTAGCCTTCCTTATTCCCATCAACCCAGCGAAAAATCGGGAAATATTTCCATAGAGGCAGGCCATCATCTCCTTATCGAAGCCACTCATTTACAGGCTATAAGAGGACCTGTACATCCCGGTCAAGCCGATTTAAGGGATTATTATCGAAGTCAAGGCCTGCAAATGGAAATCAATTTAAGCCACGGAGGTTCATACCGAGTCATCCATCAAGACCTGTGCCATAACCAAGGCGAATATCGTAGAGACCAATCTTTCAAAGTCAAATTTGGAAGATGGCAAAGCTATTGGTCCCAACGCATGGACCGGAGCATTTCGGATTCCGTGGGACGAGCCTTATCCAAAGCGCTTTTGTTGGGCTGGAGAGTGGACCTGAGCCAAGAACTTCAAGACGGCTTTCGAAATTCAGGCACCGTACACTTGTTGGCCGTTTCGGGGATGCATGTCTTATTTATCTACCAAATCCTGCAAGGGTTGATGCGAGGTCTTTACCTCCTGTTAACGGCGATTCTACCGCAATCCGACAAGAGGCAAGATCCGCCAAAATGGATGATATTCATCGTGTTATCAACCCTAATCTTGGGTTATGCCCTCCTTACGGGGGGAGCGCCTTCTGCCATGAGAGCCGCCATGGTGGTGATATGGATGAATTTAACCACCGTACTTTCCGGTAACAGGCATGCTTCCAGCGCATTGGTTCTGATCGCGGTTCTACTGATTATCCTGGAGCCTTACTCGTGGAAAGACCCGGGTTTTCAATTGAGTTTTGGAGCCGTTGGAGGTTTGTTATGGATTTATACTCCCTTGTGGAAATTAATGCGAATGGATCAGCAGGGAATAGCGATTCGATACCCTGCTTCCCTGCTGGGGATGAGCCTGATCGCCCAGGCCGTGACCGCGCCGCTTTGTTGGTTTCATTTTGGGCAATTCCCCAACTATTTTCTGCTGGCTAACCTGTTCTTGGTCCCTTTGTCTTCGCCTTTGTTGGTTGTAGCGATCGCTTGGACCCTGACCGGAAGCACTACAATTCTTGGCATTGCCTTGGCATGGGTTGGTCAATTTCTGTTTGGCATAACCGCTTTGATTACCACGTCCATTGGGAGCTGGCCCGGGGCCGTAACTTACCACTGGGATTTTAGGGGAATTGATTTAATGCTAGTATTCAGTATGTTAGGTATCATAGCCCTTGGGTTGTTCAAGATAATCCGCCTTAGCAAATCTCTAGAGCGGCGAAGGGTAATCCGCTATGTGGCGCTATCCCTTATGGTGTTTTGGATACTCCTCCTGGTGAACCGAAATGCAAGGTGGTTGCAAGAAGACCAAGCATCGCAATGCCTTGTGTTTGGGCTAAGGTCAGGAAATTGCCTGTTGGTTCGGGATAGGTTGGGATGGTTGTGGTCGGGAGACCGAGAAGGTTTGAGCGATCGTAGAACCATGGAATGGATACGCAAGCAACATAAACGGCCGGATCATCCGTGGGCTACCTTGGATACGACCCTTCGATGCAGACTCCTGCAGTGGAATGAGCCTGTAACATTAATTGCGGGAATGAAGGACACCTTCAACCTCGCACCATGCCATGGCGGGACCCTGCAATTGGTGCACCTCTTCGGTCCTCAAGCGGTTCAACTTACCCGCAAAGTGGATGCCGTGGTCCTGGGTAGCCGTAGCCGCGTTGAGTGGTCTCTGAATCAACCACCCACCTGTTTGATCATGGTCGGGAGCCATAGCCACCCATACAGAAGGCTGATTGCATCCCTATGCCTGCAGCAAGGAATCGTTTTCTGTGATCTTAGCCAATCCAACCTGCCTGATTCGAAGGTAAATTCGCCCTATCCTCCCCCTAATCGTACCTTATGATCCGCTACCGCTTGGAAAATCGTGTTGCCAGGATTACCCTAAACCGGCCAGACAAAAAGAATGCCTTGAGCCCGGCAATGGTCGACGCGTTGTTATCTGCCGCAACCCAGGCCATGGACGACGAACAGGTAAGGGCCTTGGTGTTGGATGCGGAAGGGGATGTATTCTCTGCGGGTGCAGACCTGGATGCCCTGCAAACCATGCAGGGATGGAGCGAGGAGGAACAAAGGCAAGATTCCCTTAAACTGGCTGGGCTTTACCGCCTTCTGTACAGCGGCCCCAAGCCCGTCATCGGCTTGGTTCAAGGGCATGCCCTGGCGGGCGGTTGCGGATTGGTTTCGGTATGCGATTGGGTCTTTGCGGTTCCTTCAGCACAATTTGCCTACACCGAAGTTGCCATCGGCTTTGTTCCGGCCATGGTCTCGGTGTTCTTGTGCCGTAAAATGGGGGAAGGCTTTGCCAGGCCACTTTTGTTGAATGCAGCCCGCATCAGCGCTGAGGAAGCCCTGGGTTGTGGCCTCGTTTATAAGGTTGTCGCGCCAGAAAACTTGGAGCTTAGCGCCCTTGAATTTGTCCGGAATCTAATCGAACGGAACAGCGGTAACTCCATTGCTTTGACCAAAGCACTTTTGGCCAAAAATGCGGGCTTGGATCAGGCCATGGCGCATGCGATAGAAACCAATGTAGAGGCCCGGCAAAGCGAGGCCTGCAAACGCGGGGTCAGCTCCTTTTTGAACAAAGAAAAGCTCCATTGGTAGGGTCAGAACGGTAGCGTTCAACGGGATAAACCAAGGTGTTTGGGCGTCAAAAAGGCTTAAAAAGGGGTCCAAAACCGCTCTAAAATCGCTTAAGGACCGCCTTTGAGGCTATCTTTGCGCTCGCTAAGTCTGCACCTTAACGGACCCTATGCGAATAGCCAAACGAAATGCCCCCAACTTTGTTCCTCCAACATGCGTGGTGATCTAACGAATTCTGTTCCCGAGGTGAATGAACATTCCGAGGAAGAGGTCCTTCTAAACCAATGGGCTGAGCAAGATTATGCGTTCGGATTTGTCAGTGACATTGAACAAGACATCGTTCCCAAAGGTCTCAACGAGGAGGTCATCCGTTGGATTAGTGCCCGCAAAGAGGAGCCGTCTTGGCTCTTGGACTGGCGCCTCAAGGCTTACCGTCACTGGTTGAGCATGCCAACCCCGGAATGGGCCCATTTGGAGATTCCCGCCATTGATTTTCAAGACATCTCCTATTATGCGGCTCCCAAAGCCGCTGCCAAGCTCAATTCCCTGGACGAACTGGATCCTGAAATTAAATCCACCTACGACAAGCTTGGGATCCCCTTGGAGGAGCAACTAATTCTGGCCGGGGTAGCCGTGGATGCGGTTTTGGATTCAGTATCTGTTGTAACAACGTACAAAGAAAAACTTGCCGAGAAGGGCATCATCTTCTGTTCCTTCTCCGAAGCTGTTCGAGAGTACCCTGATTTGGTTCGTCAACACCTGGGCAAAGTGGTGCCCTACACCGACAACTATTATGCCGCTCTAAACTCAGCAGTCTTCTCGGACGGATCTTTTGTGTATATCCCCCAAGGGGTTCGTTGTCCTATGGAACTCAGTACCTACTTCAGAATCAATGCTGCAGGCACCGGACAATTCGAACGCACCCTGATCGTGGCCGATGATGATGCCTATGTTTCGTATTTGGAGGGTTGCACTGCACCCAAGCGTGATGAAAATCAATTGCATGCCGCCGTGGTCGAATTGGTCGCCATGAACCGTTCGGAAATACGGTACGCGACCGTCCAAAATTGGTATCCTGGTGACGCTCAAGGGATTGGAGGTATTTACAATTTTGTGACCAAACGGGGCCTTTGCCAAGGCCTTGCCTCTAAAATTTCATGGACCCAAGTCGAAACAGGTTCCGCCATCACGTGGAAATACCCGTCGGTGGTCCTTTTGGGTGATCGCAGCACGGGCGAGTTCTATTCGGTAGCCCTTGCGGCCCGGGCACAACAAGCCGATACCGGCACCAAAATGATTCACATCGGCAAGAACACCACCAGCCGTATCGTAAGCAAAGGCATCAGCGCAGGTCGGGGTCAAAACGCATACCGGGGTTTGGTTAAGGTCCGGGAAACTGCTACCAATGCCCGCAATTACTCCCAATGCGATTCGCTCTTGATGGGGGATCGCTGTGGCGCCCATACCTACCCCTATTTTGAAATCAACTGTCCGGATGCCCAAGTGGAGCATGAAGCGACGACTTCCAAGATTGAAGAGGATCTGCTTTATTATTGCCAACAAAGAGGACTGCCCACAGAGGAGGCTGTTGCATTGATTGTAAACGGCTACGCCAAAGAAGTTTTGGACAAATTGCCCATGGAATTTGCCGTTGAAGCAAGGAAGCTCCTTGCCATTTCTTTGGAAGGCAGTGTGGGTTAAACTTTCTGAGCGACAGCCAACCTGAATCCATTCTATTGAAAATCATATGTTAGAAATCATCGATTTGCATGCTTCCGTGGATGATAAACCCATCCTCAAAGGTTTGAACCTCCAAATTCGTCCGGGGGAGGTGCATGCAATCATGGGGCCCAACGGCTCGGGCAAATCAACCCTATCGCATGTCTTGGCGGGTAGGCCTGGGTACGATGTCCGTGGATCCGTTCGATTCAACGGGCAAGACCTATTGGATTTGGCGCCCGAAGAACGGGCTTGGGCCGGACTCTTTTTGGCTTTTCAATATCCCGTGGAAATCCCCGGGGTAAGCAACACCAATTTTATGCGTTCCGCCTTGAACCAGGTGCGGAGTCACCGGGGTTTACCGGCTCTTGAAGCTGGAGATTTTCTAAAAATCATGCGCGAAAAGGCCGCCTTGGTTCAATTGGACCCATCCTTTTTGTCCAGACCAGTAAACCTGGGCTTCTCGGGGGGCGAAAAGAAACGAAACGAAATTTTCCAAATGGCCATGCTGGATCCCCAACTGGCCATCTTGGACGAAACCGATTCGGGCCTTGACATTGATGCCTTGCGCATTGTGGCCGAAGGCGTTCGCAAGCTGCGCAGGGAGGACAACAGCTTTTTGGTCATCACGCATTACCAACGTTTGTTGGATCACCTTCGACCCGACATCGTCCATGTTTTGATGGATGGCAAGATCGTACGCACCGGGAACGATACCCTCGCTCTCGAGTTGGAAGAAAAAGGCTACGATTGGCTCAAAGCAGAATTGGCATGAGTTCAAGCCATAC
>VGFN01000063.1 GCA_016868875.1 Bacteroidota bacterium | reverse complement strand
TCCCTTTGACGATTCACCAAAAAATACACCGACAGGAGCACCAAGCCCAAAACCAAGGCCACCAAGGCCAAAAGCCTCCTGCTTAACTGATTGCGTATGGTCATCCCTTGGGCGAAACTAAGACGCCGGGGATGGGTTTGCTTCTTCGGTCAATTGATATCCTTGCCCAATATGGGTCACCAGCATTTTGGTATGGAAATCACGGTCGATTTTCTTGCGCAAAAAGTTGATGTACACATCTACCACATTGGTTCCCGTATCAAAATGAATATCCCAGACATCAGCGGCTAATTGGGTTCGGCTCAGGACCTCCCCTTTGTGGCGCATAAAATATTCCAAGAGATGAAACTCCTTGGCGGTGAGTCCTATGGACTTGCCATCTCTGCGGGCTTCTTTGGTCTGCAAATCGAGGATCAAAGAACCCACTTGCAGTTGCCTAGGCCCCGATTGACCATCTTGCCTCCGCAGTATCGCCCGAATTCGGGCAAGCAATTCATCAAAATCAAAGGGCTTGACCAGGTAATCGTCTGCACCGGCTTCCAGACCTTCCACCTTGTCCCCGGTCGTGCCCAAGGCAGTCAACATCAACAAACCGCATGACGGTCGTTGGGAGCGGAAACGGCGGGCAAGATCAATGCCGTTGAGGCCGCCCGGCAACATTCGGTCCAAAATCACCACCCGGTATTCTTTGTCGCTGAAATAACGCCTCGCCTCCAAGCTATCCACTGCACGATCCACTGCAAAACCCTCCTGGCTCAGCCCCTCCATCACAGCCGCAGCCATGGCCGCGTCGTCCTCCACCATCAAGATATGAACGGTCTCCATTATTGTATAACCGAATATTGACCCTTTTCTTACCTTCAGGTTTAGGTCCTTGCATTAAAATCCCATGAAAAAGAGGCCGATTCCAGCTAAACCCCACGATGGCTGCAGGATTAACGCGATAAGTACATGGATTTTCGTTTGTACAAATCCCGGAAGTAAGGGTCTCGCAAATCACTGATGAAACGAATCGCCTCTCCGGTGGATTTCATTTCCGGGCCGAGTTCTTTGTTCACGTTAGGGAATTTATTGAAAGAAAATACAGGCTCCTT
Organism: Bacteroidota bacterium; assembly: GCA_016868875.1. Lineage (GTDB taxonomy): Bacteria > Bacteroidota > Bacteroidia > UBA7662 > UBA7662 > SYHX01. The sequence continues at coordinate 5,095 of VGFN01000063.1, read as the reverse complement.
GATGGCCCAGCCCTCCAGCTTGTACTCCGTTTCAAAGTCGGCAACTTTATGTGTTCCCAACATTACTTTGGTCGCCATGTTCACAAAGGGAGTCGCATAGGCCTTGGCCAAGAACGGCACGGTTCGGGAGGCCCTTGGATTGGCCTCGATCACATAAACCACATCGTTCTTGATGGCAAACTGCACATTCATCAAGCCGTTGATTTGAAGGGCTTTGGCGAGTCTTCTCGTGTATTCTTCCATTTGAGTTACCACCAAAGGCGATAAACCAAAGGGCGGGAGCACTGCGTGCGAATCCCCGGAATGTATGCCTGCAGGTTCAATATGCTCCATGATCCCGCATATCATCACATCAAGACCGTCGCTAATGCAATCTGCTTCAGCCTCCATGGCCCGGTCCAAGAAATGATCAATCAAAATCCTGTTGCCAGGTATTCTTCTCAACAAATCCACTACGGCCTTCTCCAATTCTTCGTCGTTGATCACAATGCTCATTCCCTGCCCACCAAGTACATAACTGGGCCTCACCAAGACGGGATATCCCACATCGTGCGCGATTTGCAAGGCTTCTTCAGCGGTTTCGGCCACCCCGTACCGTGGATATGGTATATCAAGTTCTTTGAGCAAATCGCTGAAGCGGCCACGGTCTTCGGCCAAATCCATGCTCTCGTACGAGGTGCCGATGATTCGATAACCATGCCCATGGATTTTCTCCGCCAATTTGAGGGCCGTTTGACCGCCCAATTGAACGATGACCCCTACCGGCTTTTCGTGCTCCAACAAATCAAGCAAATGCTCCCAAAAAACAGGCTCGAAATACAATTTATCCGCCATGTTGAAATCCGTGCTCACGGTCTCCGGATTGCAGTTCACCATGATGGCCTCGAAACCGGATTCTCTGGCGGCTAACAAACCGTGCACGCAGGAATAATCAAATTCAATCCCTTGCCCAATTCGGTTAGGGCCGGACCCCAAAACAATAACCTTGGGCCTATCACTTGAGACACTTTCGTTTTCGGTATCGTAACAAGAGTAATAATATGGAGTTGCCGCAGGAAACTCCGCGCTGCAGGTATCCACCATTTTCCAAACTCGATGCAAATTGAGCGACTTACGATGGTTCCTGACCTGCTTTTCTTGCACATCGTCCATGACCATGCACGCAATTTGATAATCCGAAAATCCGTTTTGTTTCAAGTCCTGCATCAAATCACGGTCAATTTGGGCTAGGCTCATGGGTTTGACTTTTTGCTCAAGTTCCACCAAGGACCGAATTTCACGAAGGAACCAGGGGTCAATGCGCGTTGCTTTCTGAACAGACTTGAGGGGAACCCCCAAAGAGAAAGCATCGTACAAATGAAAAAGGCGCTCCCAGGAAGGATGCTCCAAGCTGTCCATGATCACCTCCAAACGGCGTTCGCCTTTACCATCAGCCCCAATGCCTGCGCGGTTGATTTCCAGGCTCTGGCAGGCTTTTTGCAGGGCTTCGTTGAAGCTTCTTCCTATGCCCATCACCTCCCCTACCGATTTCATTTGGAAGCCCAGGCTACGATCTGCTCCGGGAAATTTGTCGAAATTCCATTTGGGGATTTTGACAATCACATAATCCAAGGAGGGTTCAAAGAAAGCGGAAGTACTGAGGGTAATTTGATTGGGCAATTCGTCCAAACGATAACCGACTGCAAGCTTGGCAGCGATTTTGGCAATTGGATACCCGGTGGCTTTGGATGCGAGCGCCGATGAGCGGGAAACGCGAGGATTAATTTCGATAGCGATGATCGCCTCCGTCAGGGGATCCATGGCGAATTGCACATTGCATCCCCCGGCAAAATTCCCGATTGAACGCATCATGAGAATGGCCTGATCCCGCATGGCCTGCATTGCCGTATCGCTCAACGTCATGGCCGGCGCCACGGTGATGCTGTCCCCGGTATGGATTCCCATGGGGTCCATGTTCTCTATGGTGCAAATAATGCAAACATTATCCGCAGCATCCCGCAACAATTCCAATTCATACTCCTTCCAGCCCAGTACCGCCTTGTCAATCAGCACTTCATGGGTAGGTGATGCATCCAAGCCTCTGTTCAAGGCTTTGTCAAAGTCTTCTTTGCGGTAGATCACTGCGCCCCCTGTTCCCCCCAGAGTGTAGGAAGGTCGAATGACCAAAGGAAATCCGATTTCTTCGGCGGCTTCTTTGCCCTCCAAAAATGAATTAGCGATTCGAGATGGCGCAACACCCACTCCGATTTCCAACATCAGTCTGCGAAATTCTTCCCGATTTTCGGTGCGTTCGATGGCGTCGATATCCACCCCAATTAATCGAATGTTATGCTGAGCCCATAGTCCCAATTCGTCGGCCTCTTTGCACAAATTAAGGGCGGTCTGCCCGCCCATGGTGGGCAGAACGGCATCGATACGGTGTTGTGAAATAATGTGTTCCAAGGACTCGATAGTCAACGGCATCAAATAAACCCGATTCGCTGTGACGGGGTCCGTCATGATGGTGGCGGGATTGGAATTGATCAGGATGACTTCGATTCCTTCCTCGCGAAGGGAACGGGCGGCTTGGGATCCGGAGTAATCAAATTCGCAGGCCTGGCCGATGACAATGGGTCCGCTTCCGATGATTAGGACGGAGCGGATCGATGGGTCTAAGGGCATAAAGGGGGGATTCAGCCAAAGTTCGGCACAAATCGTCTCAAAACATAGCGCAGGACTATCCAAACATGGTTAGCAAGATTATTCCATGCGCCGTAATGCCGTTCAAAGATGCGGTACCTTTCCATCCAAGCGGCTTTGCGACGTTGGCTGGAAAGCCCTCCATCCAAAAACTGCACCAAAACCTGGTCAGCAAAGTATACAAGAACCTTTGCGGCCTCCAAGGCCTGTAGGGTGCGAATCATCCAATCGATATCCGCGCAGATTTTGTATTGCAAATCGTAGGGCTTGGCCCAGGCTCGTCCGACAATGAAGGCCTGATGGCATACCACCATTCCAAAACGAAGGGAACGACTGTTCAAGCGGGATGGAGGCAGCGGTTTACGAAGGCCCAATTCTCGGCCTCCCACCGATTCAACCACCATCGCCTGCCCGTAATATGCACCCGCCCCCGGTGCCTCGGCCCACAAATCCGCCAAAACACGGGGATGGGCCAAGGTATCCCCAGCATTCAAAAACAAAACATAATCTCCGATCGCCATCGCCATGCCCTTGTTCATGGCGTCATAGAGCCCCTGATCTTGCTCTGACACCCAACGATAGGCCAACGAACCTCCTTGAACCCGCTCGCTCTGACCTAGCTCGCCTTGAACCCGCTCGCCCTGAACCTTTTCACCAAAGGCCCGCAATCGCTCCACCGTTCCGTCCTTGGACGCCCCATCCACCACAACGTAATCCACCCGAACGTCCACCTGCCCCAACACCGATTGCATCGTAGGCTCCAACAAATCCCCGGGATTGTAGGTCACCGTAATCACCGAAATGTGCATGCTTCCGGATTGTTTCATAGCGACTTCGAAGAATTCTGTAACATATCATGAATTAAATCGGTATATTCCTTGGCAACTCGCTCTGGTCGAACTTGTTCCAGACTTTGATAAGCCATCGCACGCAGCAAGTTGCCCTGGGGGTGCTGGACCACCCTCAAGATGGCCGAGGCTAGATTAACAGCGGCCATGGCTTTGGATCCTTCCGAAGCCCAAGGGTCAACCGCTGGCGCTAAAGCCCCGTTTTGGCCTTCCACAATCATGGAGGAGATGCCACCTGCCGCAAAACCAACCACCGGTGTACCGGCTGCGAAACTTTCCAAAATAGTGTTTGGAAAGTTTTCTTGCAAGGAAGGAATAACGAATACATCGGCCCTAGCGTAGGCCTCCTGCATAGACCTAGGGCCCAACAAACCCAACCAAGTCACTCGGTGTCCACCCACTTCCAATGCCTGCACCCGTGACCTTGCTGGCTCCGTGACCTTGCCGGCCACTTCAACATCACAGACCATGCCTTCCCTACCCAAGTACTCCAAAGCCATCATCAACAAGTCCCACCCCTTCCGAGAATCGGAGGGGTTCACCGCCGCAAAAAACAAGCGAGGCCTGGATTGCTCGCTGATTACCAAGCGGGGTTGCAGGCCTTGGCCATCCACTGCTGGGTCAAATGGATTGGGGATGCAGCGCACCCTAACTCCGCTTCCTCGTACAATACCGGATTTAGCGGCCAGGCCAGCAAGCCATTCACTTGGAGCCACAAGCGACAAACGGTCTCCCGCTTGCGCTGCCCATTGTTGACGCTCCAAAAACTGTCTTCGTGAGCGATCGCCAGGTCCGCTTTGTCGTAACTGCGGACACGTTCCACAGGTATTTTCAAAGGCCGTACATGCACCGGAATAATGACAACCCCCCGTAAAAGCCCATTGATCGTGCATGTGCCATAACACAGGTTTTCCTGAATTTAACAAAGCCCGCAAATCTGAGGACCCCAAGAAGCCATGATTAATCCAATGCAAAACAAAGGCATCCGCCTCCTTCAAGACCGGGTGCTGCATACGCGATGGATCTCCTGCCGGCCAGGGATTCCCGCTAAACATCGCCCCGGGGGTCCAGACCAAATATTGCTGAAGCTTGTACACCAAATGCTTACGAAGGGTATACCCCCGTTGCATCCACCGGCCCAGGAATCCGTCCGGCCACCAAGTCTCCGGGCTCAAAACGGTTACCTGATGTCCGGCCTGACGAAGGACCCTGGCTTGACGCATACAGGCAATCGCCGCGCCACCGGAGGTTTGAGAGCTCGTTAGCAGAACCAGTTTTAGCGGATGAGGGCTTTGCATTCGAATCAAATAGCGCCTGCATTCTTTGTGGCCTTGGCCATAAAAACGGTGTTACAATACCAACTATTCGAACCCGGAAAAACAGAAACCCATGCGGCGGCAAGTATGTTCAACGGGGCAAGTAAAATCAGGCCTATTCCAAGGTTCAAAAATTTGTTACGAGTCTCCCACCTTTGGTACCAACCCAGAATGCCCATTTGCAACCAAGTCGCAGTATATCCATTGGTTTTGGAACTTCGAATCACCTCAAAGCCATTGCGTTCCAACAAC
>VGFN01000062.1 GCA_016868875.1 Bacteroidota bacterium | reverse complement strand
GCTCAGCATCTACGGTGCGATTGGTGGGATCATCCCACGCCAATATCTATGCAGCGGTCGCGGCTGGATTCGGCGCATTATGGGGTCCCTTGCATGGCGGCGCCAATCAATCTGTCATTGAAATGCTCGAACAAATTCGTGCAGATGGTGGGCAAGTGGCCAAATTTGTTGCCAGGGCCAAAGACAAGAACGATTCCTTCAGGCTTATGGGATTTGGTCACCGAGTGTACAAAAACTTTGACCCACGAGCCCGCATTATCAAAGAGGCTTGCGATCAGGTCCTCAACAGTTTAGGGGTAAGCGACCCGGTCTTGGATATAGCCAAACAATTAGAGCACACCGCTTTACAAGATGAATACTTTATCGAACGGAAGTTATATCCGAACGTTGACTTTTATTCCGGTATCATTTACCGGGCCATTGGAATTCCTACCGATATGTTCACGGTCATGTTTGCGCTTGGCCGTTTACCCGGTTGGATTGCGCAGTGGAAAGAAATGCGTGAAATGAACGAGCCCATCGGTAGGCCTCGGCAGGTCTATATGGGGCATCCTCGCAGGGACTATGTCCCGATAGCCAAACGCTAAGGCCAGCCGTTATACTTTACTTATGCACCCCCATTGGGCTGAATCCTAACGGTGGTATGCCTCTTCGATTTCGTCGGTAAGGATGGGTAAGCTGCTCATCAAATCCACCGGACCTTGCTCGGTGACCAAAACATCGTTTTCGATCCGAATCCCCAAACCCTCTTCGGGGATGTAGATCCCTGGCTCGCAGGTGATCAGCATACCGGCCTGCAGGGGTTCGAACCTGGCGCCTACATCATGGACGTCAATACCTAGGAAATGCCCAGTACCGTGAGGAAAATATTTCTTGTAGGCGGGGTTGGCCGAATCTTGTTTTTGAATGTCTTTATCGGTGAGGAGACCAAGACCTAAAAGAGCATCTTGCATGAGAAGAGCGGACTCTTTGTTGTACTGATCCAGAGAGCGACCCACCGTCAACAAGGCCATCGATTGCTGTTGAACATGGAGAACGGCGTCGTATACTTCCTTTTGCCTGGCACTGAATCGACCATTAACCGGCACACAGCGGGTCAAATCGGCCGCATAATGGGCATAATTGGCGCCAAAGTCCATGAGCATGAGGTCTCCGTCTTGGCATTGCCCGTCATTTCGGGTATAATGAAGAATGCATGCATGAGCGCCCGATGCCATAATGGGCTCAAAACTGAAGCCTTCAGCACCTTGGCTGAGCATAGTTCCTGCCAAAATGGCCTCCACTTGATACTCTTTGAGCCCTGGTTTGAGGGCTTTGACCGCTTCCATGAAAGCCTGGTGGGTGATTTCGATTGCCTTACGGATGGCCACGAGCTCTTGATCCTGCTTGACGGAGCGCAGCCGATCCAGAATAGGGGAGGCCCGATGATAGCCGTGCAGCGGGAAATCTGCGCGGAGTTGATTGGCAAGCCTTTGGGCAGCATTCGTCACAGGGGATTTGGAGGCCCGGTCATTTTCGTTAAGCGCCAGCCAACAATCCGTGGCAAACTTCATTTGGGTCCACAGGGCCGATTCAAAGTCTTTGTGCCACATGACCTCTTGAATGCCAGACAGGGCCGATGCTTCGGCCAGATTATGCCTTGGCCCTTCCCAAACGGCCAACTGGGGGCTGGTTTCCCTGACAAAGAGGACCTCTCGGAAGGCAGGATTGGGACAATCCGGGAACAAAAGGAGGGCGGTCTGCTCCTGATCGATGCCGGTTAACCAATATAAATTGGAGTCAGGCTTGTAGGGGTAGAACGCATCGCCGTTGGAAGGTATTTGGTCGGATGAAACCAAGACCGCGATCGATCCGGGGGGCAATTGGACGGCAAAACGATGCCGATTGGCTGCATACAAGGAGGAATTCAGGGGTTGATAGCGCATGTTCTTGTTATTTTCCAAAGGTAAGGCCGGCAAATGAGCCGAGAAGAGAATTTTGTGGATAAAGTCCCCTTGAACCTCGAATTTGTTTAAAAAAATGGCCTATTGCTTTGGATTTACACACAAAATGACCTACTTTTGCACTCCCTCAAAAATAGGGTAATCCGAACAACCCCAGAAACCGAACCTATGCCCACCATTCAGCAATTGGTCAAAAACGGACGTGAACACAAAGCGGACAAGAGCAAATCTCCCGCCTTGGATTCTTGTCCCCAGCGTCGCGGGGTCTGCACCCGCGTTTACACCACCACCCCCAAAAAGCCCAATTCTGCGATGCGGAAAGTGGCCCGTGTTCGTTTGACCAACCAAAAGGAGGTCAATGCCTATATCCCGGGGGAGGGTCATAATTTGCAAGAGCACTCCATTGTATTGATACGCGGTGGTCGTGTGAAAGACCTGCCTGGTGTTCGTTACCATATTATCCGCGGTGCTTTGGATACCGCCGGCGTGAATGGCCGCAAACAAGGCCGTTCCAAATACGGTGCCAAGGCCAAACAAGCCGCCGCACCAACCAAAGGCAAGGGTGGCAAATAATAATTTAATAGTTCATAAGGTTAAGTCATGAGAAAAACCGCTGCCAAAAAGCGCTTCGTTGAACCGGATCCCAAATTCCAAGACGAAATCGTCACCAAGTTCATCAACAACATGATGTACGACGGGAAGAAGAGTACCGCAAGCCAGATATTCTATGATGCGGTAGAAAACATCGAAAAGAAATTATCCGAGCCCGGTATCGAAGTATGGCGCCGTGCCCTGAACAACGTGATGCCCAGTGTGGAGGTCAAGAGCCGCCGCGTAGGAGGTTCTACCTTCCAGGTTCCTGTCGAAGTCAAGCCAAACCGCAAACAGGCCCTGGGAATGCGTTGGTTAATTGGTTATGCACGCAAACGCAACGAAAAGACCATGACCGATAAACTGACTGCCGAAATTATTGCTGCTTCCAAAGGGGAAGGAGCTGCTGTCAAGAAGAAAGAAGACACTTACCGCATGGCCGAAGCCAACAAAGCCTTCTCACATTTCCGATTCTAAACCTATTCGAAACTTAAGCCATCAAGGTTCATACCCCTACACCATGTCACAGAAGGATTTAGGCTTTACCCGCAATATTGGAATCGCAGCCCATATTGATGCCGGCAAAACCACGACCACAGAGCGCGTTCTCTATTATACTGGGATGACCCACAAAATTGGGGAGGTCCACGACGGGGCCGCCACCATGGACTGGATGGCACAAGAGCAAGAGCGTGGGATCACCATTACCTCCGCTGCGACCAAAACCTCTTGGAAATGGCAAGACAAGGAGTATGCGGTGAACATCATTGATACCCCGGGTCACGTGGATTTCACTGTAGAGGTTAACCGCTCCCTCCGCGTTTTGGATGGTTTGGTTTTCTTGTTCTCTGCCGTGGATGGCGTTGAGCCTCAATCCGAAACCAATTGGCGCCTCGCCGACAATTACAAAGTGCCCCGCTTGGGCTTTGTGAACAAAATGGACCGTCAAGGATCTGACTTCTTCAAAGTTTGTCAGCAGGTCAAAGACATGTTGGGTTCCAATGCTGTGCCCATTCAGATTCCTATCGGGGACGAAGAACATTTCAAAGGTGTGGTGGATTTGATTACCAACCAAGCCATTGTTTGGGATGAAGCCTCCAAAGGAATGACATTCGAGGTGATTGATATGCCTGCCGACTTGGTGGATGAAGCCCACAAATACCGTCAGCAACTCATCGAAGTCTGTGCTGAGTATGATGATGCCTTGTTGGAGAAATTTTTCGATAATCCAGATTCGATTACCCAAGAAGAAATTCGTTCAGCTTTGCGCAAAGCGGTTTGTGACCAAAAGGTCGTTCCGATGCTTTGCGGTTCCGCCTTCAAAAACAAAGGGGTTCAAGCAGTGTTGGACGCAGTTTGTGCCTTCCTGCCGGCTCCTGTTGATCAGGAGGCCGTTACCGGTACCAATCCCAAAACCGACGTAGAGGAATCACGGAAGCCATCGGTGGATGCTCCGTTCTGTGCTCTTGCCTTCAAAGTAGCAACCGATCCTTTTGTAGGTCGTTTGGTGTTTTTCCGAGTGTACAGCGGTCGTCTGGACGCGGGTTCCTATGTGATGAAGGTCCGCAACGAACCAGATAAAGGTATTGTTATGGAGAAAGAGCGTATTTCACGCCTTTTCCAAATGCACGCCAACGATCGTAAGGCGATTGAGTTTGTCGAAGCAGGTGATATCTGCGCGGCGGTGGGCTTCAAAGACATCAAAACCGGCGATACACTTTGTGCCGAAAATGCTCCTATTATCCTGGAGGCCATGCAGTTTCCTGACCCGGTGATAGGTTTGGCCATTGAGCCCAAAACGCAGGCTGATTCGGATAAATTGGGCAATGCTCTCGCCAAGTTGGCCGAGGAAGACCCAACCTTCAAAGTCAAAACCGACGAAGACACCGGCCAGACTATTATCTCCGGTATGGGCGAATTGCACCTCGAAATCATTGTGGATCGTCTGCGTCGCGAATTCAAAGTAGAATGCAATCAGGGCGCACCTCAGGTAAACTACAAAGAAGCCATTACGGCCCCAGTCACTCATCGTGAGGTGTACAAGAAACAAACCGGTGGTCGTGGAAAGTTTGCTGATATTTTCGTCGAGATCATTCCTGGCGATCCGGAGAAACCAGGCTTGGAATTTCTTAATGAAATCGTCGGTGGTGCTGTACCAAGGGAATTTATCCCATCGGTTGAGAAAGGATTTGTAGCAGCCATGGCGAACGGTGTTTTGGCTGGATTCACAATGGATTCCCTGAAAGTCAGGTTATTTGACGGAAGTTTCCACGCGGTGGACTCCGACTCCCTTTCCTTTGAAATTGCAGCCCGTACCGCCTTCCGCGAAGCTTGCCGCAAAGCCAATCCAATCTTGTTGGAGCCCATCATGAAAGTGGAAGTCATTACTCCAGAAGATTATATGGGGGATGTTATTGGTGACCTTAACAAGCGGAGAGGCCAAATGCAAGGCATGGATTCCCGTAACGGAGCCCAGGTGATCAAAGCTCAAGTACCCTTGGCTGAGATGTTTGGTTACGTAACGGTCCTTAGAACTTTGACCTCCGGTCGCGCAACTTCCACCATGGAGTTTTCGCATTATACCGAAACACCCAAGAATATTTCTGAAGACGTATTGGCCAAGTACAAGGCCATGAAAGCCGAAAAAGACTAAATTCCGTTATGAGCCATCGTATTCGCATCAAACTCAAGTCCTACGACCACAATCTGGTCGATAAATCGGCGGAGAAAATTGTCAAGACCGTCAAAATGACAGGCGCTGTGGTCAGTGGGCCAATTCCATTGCCTACGGAGAAGAAAATTTACACCGTTCTCAAATCCCCACACGTCAACAAGAAAGCGCGTGAGCAGTTTCAATTGTGCTCCTACAAAAGGGTGATGGACATTCACAGTTCATCTTCCAAAACAGTGGATGCCCTTATGAAATTGGAATTGCCAAGCGGTGTGGATGTCGAAATCAAAGTCTAACGTTATGTCAGGTATTATAGGTAAGAAAATTGGTATGACCTCGGTTTTTGCGGCCGATGGTGCAATGGTTCCTTGTACAGTATTGGAAGCTGGCCCCTGTGTGGTCACCCAAGTGCGTACCAAAGACAAGGACGGCTACGAGGCGATTCAACTTGCCTACGGTGATCGTAAAGAGAAATCCTCGAACAAGCCTGCCATTGGTCACTTCAAAAAGGCAGGAACTGGCCCCAAAGCCAAGGTTACTGAATTTCATGGCTTCGATCGCGATCTTCAATTGGGAGATCAAGTGGATGTAACCCTCTTCAACGAAGGTGATAAGGTTGATGTGATCGGAGTCACCAAGGGTAAAGGGTTCCAAGGGGTGGTCAAGCGTCATGGCTTTGGCGGTGTTGGTGGACAAACCCATGGTCAGCACAACCGATTGAGAGCGCCTGGTTCCTTGGGTGCATCCTCCTTCCCAAGCCGTGTTTTCAAAGGCATGCGCATGGCGGGTCAAACTGGTGACGTGCGTCGTACCGCTCAAAATTTACAAATTGTTAAAGTATATCCCGAACAAAATCTGCTGGTCGTAAAAGGCTCTGTTCCTGGTGCCAACGGGTCATGGGTTTTAGTTCGCAAATAAGATCGTCATGGAAACCGCTATCTACTCTCGTTCAGGCCAAGTCACCGACCGCAAGGTTGTTTTGGATGATCAGGTTTTCTGCCCTGAGCCCAATGATCACGCCATTTATCTTGAT
>VGFN01000061.1 GCA_016868875.1 Bacteroidota bacterium | reverse complement strand
TTCAAACAAGCCCGCGAAAAAGCCCCTTGCATCATCTTCATTGATGAAATTGACGCGGTCGGACGTTCCAGGGGCAAGAACCAGATCATGGGAGGCAACGATGAGCGCGAAAGCACCTTGAATCAATTACTTGTGGAGATGGATGGCTTTTCCACCGATTTGGGCATCATCATGATGGCGGCCACCAATCGCCCGGACGTTCTGGATGCCGCATTGTTACGACCAGGCCGATTTGACCGGCAAATCAGTATAGACCGACCGGATTTGATTGGTCGGGAGCAGATTTTCAAGGTTCACCTCAAGGCGCTCAAACTTGCGGCCGAAGTGGATGCTCATAAATTGGCCGAACAAACCCCTGGTTTTGCAGGGGCCGAAATCGCCAATGTCTGCAACGAAGCGGCCCTGATTGCGGCCCGCACCGACAAGAAAGAAGTGGAGATGAACGACTTCAATGCGGCCATAGACCGTGTTATCGGAGGTCTCGAGAAGAAAAACAAAATCATATCCCCAGAAGAAAAGAAAATTGTTGCCTACCACGAAGCTGGGCATGCCGTGGTCGGTTGGTTTTTGGACAGCACCGATCCCTTGGTCAAGGTCAGTATCGTTCCAAGAGGAGTGGCCGCGTTGGGTTACGCCCAATACCTCCCCAAAGAACAGTACCTCTACACCACCGAACAATTGATTGACTCCATGTGCATGACATTGGGCGGGCGAGCTGCGGAAGAAATTGTGTTTGGCCGAATCAGCACCGGAGCCCAAAACGATTTGGAGCGCATCACCCGCATGGCCTACGGTATGGTAACCTTGTACGGGATGAACAAAGCGGTGGGGCCGGTGAGCTTCAACGACCCTCAAGGCGAATACCAATTCCGCAAACCTTATTCGGAACAGACCTCCTTGCTTATTGACCAAGAGGTCCGCAAAATTATCGAAACCGCCTACGACAAAACCCTGGATTTGATCCGCTCCAAGCGGGAGGTCCTGGAGGCCATTGCCCAGGAGCTCTTGTCCAAAGAAGTGATTTTCAAACAAGATCTGGAGCGTTTGGCTGGACCAAGGCCTTTCGACGTTCAGAACGCGGAGATTCCTGCTGTTCCCATCCCGGAATCGGCCAATAACCCGACGAATCAAGAGGCCTGATCCTATGGCGTTGAATTCGCGGGAACATATTATTCAACAAATACGCAAGGCGCTCATTCATCCTTCGGACCCTCCAAAGCGGGTACGCAGTGAATCTCTCCTCACCGAGAGCCCCTTTGTAGAATGCGAGGAGGATACCGCTATGCGATTTGCTCAGCGTCTGCTTGCCTTGCAGGGCAAATTTGTGTATGCCGAGAACTTAGCGGAGCTGGGCGACTTCCTTCAACAGGCAGCCGAAACCGTGCATCCATCGCAAATTCATTGCCTGGAACCTTCAATGCAGGAGATTCTCACGCGCTGCAATTTCGCTTTTGCGCAGTCTGTACCTGGCCATGCAAGTGGGGCAAGCGATGAGGCCTTGCGCGCCATGGAAATTGGCATCACTTCTTGCGAGGCCTTGGTTGCCTGGAGCGGTTCCGTAATGGTGAGCTCAAGGCAGAACATGGGACGGACCATGACCATTTTGCCTCCGGTTCATTGGGTCATCGCCCGCCCAAGCCAATTGGTTCCGCGATGGAAGGACGGTTGGCAACTCATCAAGGATCGCTATGCCCACACGGGCCTGCCCTCCATGATTTCGACCATCACCGGACCTAGCCGCACGGCGGATATCGAAAAAACCCTGGTTTTGGGAGCCCACGGACCCAAAGAATTGTGGGTTTTCTTGTTGGAGGAGGAGCATCAAGGTTAAACAGCGAAGAACAACGCCCATGGCCAACTCTCCTGCCGTCCGCAACGGTTCCGTGATTTACCTCTTGAGTGATTTTCATTTGGGGAGTCCCAACGTCAAGGCCTCCCATGAAAGGGAGCAAATATTGTTACGTTTTTTTGAAGAAACAGCGGACAGCGCCATCGCGTATTATTTGTTAGGGGATGTATTTGATTTCTGGTTTGAGCTAAAGCATGCCGTTCCCAAACATTTTGTACGACTTCAAGGCTGCCTGGCTCGCCTAACCGATCGTGGGATTCCTGTTCATTATTTTACGGGGAACCACGATTTGTGGACCTTTGGGTATTTGGAAAAGGAATTGGGGGTGATCCTTCATCGCGATGCCTTGGAGGTTGAATGGGAAGGCCGTCACCTCTATTTGGCCCACGGGGATGGCAAAGGCCCTGGCGATCAAGGCTTCAAACGACTTCGGCGAATTTTCCATTCCCCCTTGTGCCAACGCATGTTTGCTTGGCTGCATCCGAATTTTTCCTTTGCCTTGGCCCAGCATTTCTCCAGAAGCAGCAGGCTTGCCCAAGAACCTGGCAGCTCTGCAAAATCCGCAGGGCAATTGACCTTCAACCCGGACCAAGAATGGCTGTACCAATACTGCCTTCGTCAACAAGATCGTCGGCATCGGAACGGTCTTCCGCCTTACGATTACCTGGTCTTTGGTCATCGGCATTTGCCGGTGCATTGTGCCTTGCCCCAAGGTGGGGTTTATGTGAATTTGGGGGATTGGATCACGCACTTTACCTACGGGCGTTTCGAAAGCGGACAACTTGATTTGCTCACGTACCCTGATCATCAACCGGCCGGCCACGGACGTCATCATCAACAACCCTCCATCACCCAAGCATCCTAAGCGTTATGCTCGATCAACTTGCTCCTTTGGAAGCCCGATTCGCGGAATTGGAAAGGTTGCTGCAGGATCCCGCTGTCTTTGCGGATTCTTCCAAGATGGCTTCGCTCAACAAAGAGTACAGCCGTCTTCAGAAAATCATGGATGTTGCCAACCGTTACCGGCATACCCTCAAGCGGATCGAAGAAGGCCGTGCTTTCCTTCAAGAAAACCATGATTCGGAATGGGCCGAAATGGGTAAACAAGAGCTGGCGGAAGCAGAAGCCATTTTGCCCGTTTGCAGTGAGGAACTTAAATGGTTGCTCATCCCCAAAGACCCGGAGGACCACAAGGATGTGTACCTCGAAATCAGGGCAGGGACCGGGGGCGATGAGGCCAGCATTTTTGCAGGGGATTTGGCCCGAATGTACCAACGCTTTTGCGAAGGGCAGGGTTGGAAAGTCGAATTACAGGATTCCAGTGAAGGAACTATGGGTGGATTCAAGGAAATCATTTACCGTGTAAGCGGCGATGAAGTTTACGGAACCTTGAAATTTGAATCCGGGGTACACCGAGTGCAACGTATCCCCGTGACCGAGACCCAAGGTCGGGTCCACACCTCCGCGGCCACGGTAGCGGTCATGCCCGAAGCCGAAGAAATTGACGTGGTCATTAACCCCGCGGATATTGAATTGCAAACCGCTAGATCCGGAGGTGCCGGAGGGCAAAATGTGAACAAAGTCGAAACCAAAGTCATGCTGACCCACAAACCCACTGGGATTGTCGTGACCTGCCAGGTGGAACGATCTCAATTGGCGAACCGAATGAGGGCCATGGAAATGCTGAGGACCAAGCTCTACGAAGTTCAGAAAATGAAAGCCGATGCCGAAGAAGCGGGCAAACGCAAATCCATGGTATCCACCGGCGATCGATCTGCCAAAATCCGAACCTACAATTTCCCCCAAAGCCGGGTGACCGATCATCGCATTGGGATGACGGTATATTCCTTGGATCAATTCATGGATGGCAATATTCAGGATATGGTTGACGCCCTCAAAATGGCCGAAAACACGGAACGACTTGCCGGACTTAATTCCTAAAACCAAGACTACCTTAGACTTTAGTCCACGCCCTCTCCATCCCATAGCCCAATAACCCTTAATTTTTTAGAATTCCCATGCCGCTTCATCAACCCGAATTGGATCGTTCGGTGATCGCCCACCTCAAAGGCCTGGTCATGGATGCCACCAGGGCAGCAAATTCCGGCCATCCCGGAGGAGCGTTTTCCTCTTGTGATTTTGCGGCCTTGTTGTGGATGGAGTATCTGTGTTATGCGCCGAAATATCCACGTTGGCCGTCCAGAGATCGTTTTGTGTTATCCGCAGGGCATGAATCCATGCTGCTTTATTCCCTTTTGCATATGGCAGGCATGTTGCCCTTGGACGAAATCAAACGTTTTCGTCAATTGGGTAGCCTCACCCCCGGCCACCCCGAAAATCATCTCACCCCTGGTGTGGAGGCCACCACCGGGCCTCTGGGTCAAGGCGTGGCGATGGCCGTGGGCATGGCCGTGGCGGCATTGCAGGAACAGACCAGGCAACAACCCGAAGGAATAACGGCTCTGCATCGTTTACCCAAAGTCTGGGTCTTGGCCGGCGATGGTGACCTTCAGGAAGATGTAGCCCTGGGGGCCTGCCAACTTGCGGGGCATTGGGCTTTGCACAATTTGATCTTGTATTACGACAAAAACGATATCCAAATATCGGGGGCGGTGAATCGGGTCAGTTCCCTGGACTTCAAGGCACATTTTGAATCAATGCAATGGGAAGTTGTGGAGGTGGATGGGCACGACCATGCCCAACTGCGGGCCGCCATGAATCGCGCCATGGAAAATGGCCGTGATAAGCCCCTCTTGATCATCGGTCAAAGCGTCATGGCCAAAGGAGCCGCCACGATGGAAGGTTTGGCCAAAACCCATGGCGAGCCCCTCCCTGCAGAAGAAATTGCGGCTACCAAACAAGCTTTGGGCCTGAATCCGCAAGCCCATTTCGCCGTGGCCGAGGAACTGTACCCGTATTTCAACCGCAATCTGAACACCTTCCGGGATCAGGCTGAAGCAAACTTTCGTAACACAAATCCGCAAAATGTGCAGGCAACTTTGCCAGGCATCAACGAATGGCCAACCTACACCAACCATCAAATGCTGGCCACCAGAGTTGCCTTCGGGCAAGCCTTGGAACTTATGGGCCGAACCATGCTTGGACTTACCGGAGGTTCTGCGGACTTGGAGCCTTCCAACAACACGGGGGCCTTTGCCAAAGCTGTGGGTGAGTTCACCGCGCATGATCGCAGCGGCAGAAACCTGGCCTTTGGGGTTAGAGAATTCCCGATGGCCGCTATTTTGAATGGGATTGCCTTGTATTCCCCTGATGCCAAAGCCTTTGGCGCAACTTTCTTGACCTTCTCGGATTATATGCGCAATGCCATCCGGATGAGTGCCATTCAGAAAATTCCGGTGCTGCATGTTTTCACCCATGATTCTATTTTCCTTGGCGAGGATGGGCCAACCCATCAATCGATCGAGCATGTCATGTCCTTGCGTTTGATTCCGGATTTGTGGGTCATGCGCCCGGCGGATGCCCGAGAAACTCAGGCCTGCTTGCGGATTTGGGCGGCCCAACCTCATCAACCGGTGGTACTCGCCTTGACCCGTCAAAATGTGCCAACGCTCGAATGCAGCGATACCGACACCCAAACCCTGGACACCCTGGTATCCCGTGGTGCTTACTTGGCTTGGCATGCTGAAGGGGACAGCTCGGAGCTTGCTCCGCTATACGGTTATGCTTCGGGATCGGAGGTCCACGTTTTGATTCAAGCAGCGCAAGCAATCCATGAGGGTGAGTCTGCAGGCTTGCGTCGCGAAATCCGTATCTTCTCGCTGCCCTGTTGGGAATGTCTGGAAATGCAAGATGAAGCGTATTACGCCAGCATCATGGGACCGGATCATGCGCTTAGGGTATCTGTGGAGGCAGGAGTCACCGCGGGATGGTCCAAATTCACCGGCAGACATGGCTTGAACATCGGAGTGGATTGCTTTGGTTACTCCGCCCCAGGTCCTGATTTGGCTGAACACTTTGGCCTTACCCCTACACAAGTGAAAGAGCGTATTCTTCATTGGATTTACCCCGAATCCCCAAAGGAATAAATACCAAAAATGGGACAAATTTCAAAAACGATGTTATGAAAAATACAATTGGCAAAAAATCCCTCTTCAGGCACCTCCTTTCTTTCTCCGGGTACTTCCTTTTGGCAATCATCACAATCGGTGTTACAGATTTGCGCGCTCAATCCAATCCTTCGCCTGGCAAAGCTCAATCCAAAGCGATTTGGATCACCGGAGCCACCATCCATGATGGGGTGAGGGCACCGTACCCCGGATTGGTGGGGTTCAGTAACGGACGCATCCATTACGTGGGCAGCGGAGCTGAAATTCGCTTGGATGCCACCAACTCTGAAATCATCAATGCCTCAGGTCAGCATTTGTACCCTGGTTTTATTGCGCCGCATACCCTTCTTGGCTTGTACGAAATCGAAGCAGTCCGCGCGACCCGGGATCATACCGAGACGGGCAGCCTCAATC
>VGFN01000060.1 GCA_016868875.1 Bacteroidota bacterium | reverse complement strand
GGTTTGGCGACCTGGAGCCATCGGGGGATATTCGTCCATCCTATGCCGAAGAACCGCAACCTACGGGCATTAGGCGTCGAGAGAAACACGGGGCATACCCTGCACCGGCCTTGTACATGGCTTTTCCAATGCCGGGCAGAGCATCGGAGGACTATCATTCCTGCGATTTAATTACCGATGTATTGTCACGTGGCCAATCCTCCAGGCTGTTCAGAGGATTGGTCATGGATAGGCCTATGTTTTCGGATCTCAATGCCTACATAACCGGTGACATGGATCCTGGGCTTTTGGTCGTGAGCGGGCATTGTGTACAGGGCGTTTCGATTGATGATGCAGAAAATGCAGTTTGGGAAGAGTTGTACAAAATTGCTAATTCCGGGCCTAGCCAAGATGAATTAAACAAAAGCCTTAATCAAATAGAAGCCTCCCTGGTGATGGGGAGGACCAACGGATTGAATGTCGCCATGAACCTCTGTTACTTCGAATACCTTAGCCAAGCAGAAGATTTGGATCGAGAAATTGAAGCATATCGCAAGGTTACCCCTGACCGCGTTCGGGCCTTGGCGGCTAAATTGCTCAAACCCGAAAGGGCGGCGATCCTACGCTACCTACCGAATGAACAAGATGACCATGGCTAACTCGGCTATTCAGCGCAGTAGGAAGCCTCTGCCCGAGGAGACGGCTCCATTGACTTGGGACTGGCCCCAACCGTGGAACCATGCCGATTCCTACCCCAAAATCGTTCTTCTAAATCAGGGAAACGAACCATTGCTACGAATTGATATTCAGTGGAATCATGGTTTTTGGTTTGAGCAAAACTTCCTAACCACTCGTCTGATGACTCGAATGCTCAGCGAGGGAACTCTTCAACGGAGTGCCGCGGAGTGGACCTCGGAGGTGGATCGCTGGGGTGGCCAAATTCGTTTTTCATCGGAGGCGGAGCATACCTCGGCAACGTTGTTGGTTTTGGACCGTTTTCTGCCCCAAGTGTGGCCTCTGTTTCTGGAGGCTATTTCCGAGCCGGCCTTTCGTCCTGAAGAACTCCAATCGATTATTCGTTCCAAAATTCAGCATTGGCATATCGAATCCCAAAAACTGAGCTTTCTCGCGGGGCGTCAATTACGTAAATTGGTGTACCCTACGTATCATCCTGAATCACGTTTATCCAGTCCAGCCGATTACGAGGCGATTACCCGTGAGCATTTGTTGGAGGCTCACCGTCACTTATTGTCCTCCAAAGGCATGTCGGTTTCGGTTTGCGGTCCTCAAGCCAACAAAGTCGTTTCTGGCCTGATTAGCGATCTGCAGCGCACCTTCCCGGTGGCTGCGGTGGATTCAACACCAGAGACTGGCCTTCACCTCAAGGAGATTCCAACCCCCTCACCGTCGGTGGTTATTGTGCCCAAGGCAGATGCTCTGCAGGTTTCCTTGAGAGCGGCTTTGGTTTGGCCACCCAAGACGGACCCCCTTTATCACGGGCTCAAAGTCCTAGTCATGGTGCTCGGTGGATATTTTGGATCCAGGCTCATGCAAAATTTGCGGGAAGATTTGGGTTTGACCTACGGGGTTGGGGCAAGGCTTCGATCCTATCGAAATCACTCGCTTATGACCATTCAATCGGAGCTATCGGTCGGGTCAGAAGGCCTGGCCTTGGAGCAAATTCGTTTTGAAATGGATAGGCTTGGTCGAGAATTATTAAGCGAACAGGAATGGGGAAGGGTACGATCCTATTTGAAAGGTCAACTCATGGCAGGGTTGGATGGGGCTTTGGCCTTGATCGATCGATACTGGGATCTGGAATCCTACGATCTCGGCGAGGATTATTTGCATGAATATTTGAGGACCTTAAACGAAATCAGTCCAGCAAGGCTTATGGAGCTTGCTTCCCAGTTCCTTCAACCTGATAGGCTGGTGGTGGCCACTGCGGGCCCTTCTGCTTAGGTCCGGCCTTATCTTTCGATTCCATGACTATGCAAGAGACCTATCAAATCAAATTGCAACGCTTCGAAGGGCCTTTCGATTTGTTGCTTTTCTTTATCGAAAGGGATGAATTGGATATTCAAGACATCCCCATTGGAAAAATCACCGGCGATTTCTTGCAGTATATGCAGGAAATGGCAGAGCTTAACATTGAATTAGCTGCAGAATTCATTTTGGTGGCGGCCACCCTAATTCGAATCAAGGCGAGAATGTTACTACCTCGACCCGAATTGGACGAGGCTGGGGTAGAAATTGATCCCAGGGCTGACTTGGCCGCTAGGCTCTTGGAATACAAGCGATACAAAGCCGTTACCGAAGAACTGAAGTTCATGGAGGATTATCGGCAATCGTTGATGCCTCGCGGGAACAAAGCCGAAGAATTGAAACAAGTTGAGGCAGGCTTGGGGATTGAACAAGATTTGCTGCATGTTGATCTGTACAAGCTGCTCAAATATTTTCATCAAGCGGTCGCTCGTGGCGCGGCTCGGGTCAAGGTCACCCACAAGGTCACCCCTTACCCGTATTCTATTGCTGCTCAAAGGAATTATCTGGCGAATCGGCTCAACAACAAGGAATTCACTTCCTTTTTGGATTTATTCGAAGATTTTACGGACAAAATGCACGCCATTTTTACCTTCTTGGCCATGTTGGAAATGATGCAAGTGGGTCGTTTGGAAATCCGCCTGGAGGAGGGCTTCAATGATTTTGCATTGAAGCTTAGCGCATAGGCTTCTTAACTGCATGAATCAATTGCCTATTTTAACATCGCTATTGACCTTAAGATGATGTCGGAAATGAACGCCAATTTCTTTTCAAGCTATTTTCTGCCGGCAACCTTGGTGTTGATCATGTGGGGGATGGGCTTGTCCTTGAGTTGGAAGCATTTTCGCAATGTCATCCGCTTTCCCAAGGCAATTATTGTTGGCTTGTTTGCGCAAATGGTGGTGCTGCCTGTCCTTGCTTGGGTTTTGGCCATGGTCTTCAAGTTGCCTCCTGCTTATGCGGTAGGTTTGATGGTGGTTGCTTCTTGCCCTGGGGGCGCTTCGGCAGGGCTGATTAGTCATTTGTTAAGGGCCAATGTGGCCTTGTCCATGACGCTGACCACTATCAACAGCATGATTTGTGTGGTCACAATTCCCTGGCTTGTGGATTGGTCCCTCGCGTATTTCATGGGTCAGCATACGGTCATTTCCTTACCTTTCTGGCATACTGTTCAAGACATTGCTTTGCTCACTCTTTTGCCTGCTGCCGTGGGATTATGGTTTCGAAGTCGTTACCCGGCTTTTGCGGACATGGCGGATAAACCCCTTCGTTACCTGATGCCGATGATGTTGTTGGTGGCCTTTGTGGGTGTAGCGAGTGCAGAACATTCCGGCACGGATCAGGTTTTGGGCTTTGTGGGTGATTTGCTTCCGCCCACTTTGTTGCTCAATGGTGGCGGCATGCTCTTCGGCCTCCTCTTGGCGTTCTTGTTCAAGCTGGGCCCACGCTCCAGAATCACCATTCCTCTGGAGGTTGGCCTGCAGAACGTTTCGCTGGCCATTTTTGTAAGCCAGGTGATGTTGGGTAACAACCAAATGGCTTTGGTCGCGGTGGTTTACTCCTCCTTCAGCTTTGGGACGGCCGTCTTGTTTGGCTTTTCACTTAAGGAGATTACTCGCTTGATTCGTAGGCAATTGTATCTACTGCGGCCAGGCCGTAAGATCAAAAATCCATAGCACCCCAACGTATAACCATGGACTGCAGTTCTCCTGAATTGGTTTTGCTTCCTACCTTGTTGGATGCTGAAAATGGAGTAGAGCAGGTGAGTGCGGCATTACAGGCGAGAATGTTACGACTTCATCATTTGGTGGTTGAATCCGAAAGGGAAGCCAGGAGGATGATACGTCGCATACTCCCCAAGGTGGATATCAATCAGTACCACTTGTACCTTTTGAACGAACATAGCAATGCGTCCGAACTCGTGCATTTGTTGGCCCCCATGGAGCAAGGGCATGATCTTGGGTTGATGTCCGATGCAGGTTGTCCGGCTTTGGCAGATCCCGGTTCGACTTTGGTGATGGAAGTGCATCGACGGGGTTGGAAAGTGGTCCCGATCAGTGGGCCATCCAGCATCATGTTGGCCTGGATGAGCAGCGGACTGAATGGGCAACACATGGAATTCCATGGCTATCTACCCGTGAAGAACCCAGCGTTGGATGCCAAAATTCGGGACCTGGAAGCTCAATCCCTTCGAACCCGCCAAACGCAAATTTGGATCGAGACCCCCTATCGGAATCAGTCCCTCCTCTATACCCTCCTCAGGTTGCTCCATCCATCTACGCTGTTATGCATTGCCTGCAGGCTGAATGGGGGTCCCGAAGAATGGATCAAAACATGCACGGTTCAAGAATGGAACGGGATGTTGGGATCCAACCTAATCCCCGATTTGCACAAAAAACCTTGCGTTTTTCTTCTGCAATGCCCATGAAATGCAAGGATTTTGAACGAACTTCGTAATAGTTAAATTTCGAACTTTAATTCCATTAATTTGAATCTATGATTGGTTGGATATTATTTGCTGTTTTGGCCTTGGGCGGCTTTGTCTTTGTCCTCACCAAGTACACCAAAGAGCCTCATTAGTCTTCTGCGCGAAGCTACGAACTCCAATAGGCGTCCTTCGTAACAGGAGGTTTAATTGCGGGATTCAATGTGGTGCGCCCTTAACGGAGGCGCGCCGAAGCCTATCATTTATTGCCAACCCCAAACCATGTTCGGGGGCTTGTTCGGCAAGAATCAAATCACACCCTTCTTCCAATGATCTCATGGCGGCAAATAAGTTGCGAGCCGCTTCTTTGAGATCCCCGCTTGGGCTTAGAATTTCAACATTTCTCAAATCCCCCAATTTATTTTCATCACAAAGGTCTCGAAAATAATCGGGGATATCCGATTGAAATCGAAGCATGCCCAAGGTTGGCTCCCTCGTCGGCGGCTTGCCTACTGTTCGATTGTTGGGGTCTGGTTGCATCGAAGATAGCCTGCTCACGATGTTTGTTAATTCTTCATTGTTATGATAACAAATCAAAGGTACTTTGGGGGCGTAATGGTTGTCCAAGGTGCCTGCTGAAGGCACGAATCCGTCGTGGAGTCGGAACGCATGTACAGGGCGTTCTAAAGTAATTTTGAACTCCTCTTCAATGCTTTGCGAAGGAATACCGCCTTCTCGGCGTAGGATGGGCTCTGGACCGCTAAGGTCGATGATGGTCGATTCTAAACCGACATTGCAGGGACCACCATCCAAAATATAGGGGATATGATCCCCCAACTGATCCAGTACATGGGCCGCTGTAGTGGGACTAACCCGTCCAAATAAATTGGCCGATGGTGCAGCCAAAGGGAAGTCAATCGCATTCAATACCTGCAAAGCCACAGGATGATCAGGAATTCGAAAACCTGCCGTAGGCAGTCCCGAGCTGAGGAGGTCCGGAAGCTTTTCGGATTTTGGTAAGACCAAGGTGAGCGGTCCAGGACTGTAGCGTTCCCACAAATCGAAGGCTAACCGAGGTATGTCTTTGGCATAGGGAAGGATGGAACTCACCGTTGGCAAGTGCACGATCAACGGGTCAAAGAGGGGGCGCTTCTTGGCTTCAAAAACCCGAATCAAGGCATCCTCACGGCATGCATTGGCGGCCAAGCCGTACACGGTCTCGGTAGGAATGGCGACGGGGTACCCCTCACGAAGCCAGTTGGTTGCTTGTTCTATCGAATTGCCTACGGAAGCCAAGGGCGGTTTTAATGGGGCTTTTATGCAATTTTAGGGAATTAGAGTCTAATTTGCCGCCTTTAATTCAAAATATGATACTTGCTCTAGGTTTGTTTAAGTACTTTTTGAAGGGGCTTGGTCCATGGGTTCTGGTCTTGGGTCTGACGACTTCTTTATGGGGTCAGGAACTTCCAAGGATCAAAGGGCGAACGAAGGCCCCTGAAGGCCTTATTCGTTGTGCTACGGTGGACATGATGAATGCGATGAGGGCCCAAGGAGTATGGACAGAAAGCGATGAGGATTTTGAAAGGTGGATGGCAGCCAAGCAGGCCGAATCAAGGACCCAAAGGCCAAGGAATTCGGCCCCAAGCCACGGCCTTGAATCCCCTGAAATTATTTACACCATCCCGGTCGTGGTCCATATCATTTACCAAAATGAAACGGATGTTTGGAATATTTCCGATCAGCAAGTAATCTCTCAAATTCAAGTATTGAACGAGGATTTTCGTCGACTCAATGCCGATACGGTGAATACTCCAGCGCTCTTCAACGGCGTTGCAGGATATCCCAATATTGAATTTTGTCTAGCACGCAGGGATACCTTGGGCCAAAACACCACCGGCATCGTACGCCATCGTTTCCAGCAACAAGCCACATGGACCACCA
>VGFN01000059.1 GCA_016868875.1 Bacteroidota bacterium | reverse complement strand
AAACAAAATAGGCATTCAGCGTCTGTGCATTGGCCCTGTCCCCGTTACGGACGAGTTGCATTTCTCTTCCAATCCCCGAGGCACTGGAGTTGATGCCATCTTCATCGTACAAGGTTGCCCACAACACGTTATCGACTCCGGCTATACCTTCACTTCGAAACAAAGAATCATTGAGGGACATCACGATGCGAGGCCCATCAGCTTGGCAGACGGAATTTGTTGAACTTCCCCCCACAACAATCATTCGGGTATCACCGGCGGCATCGCCCCCCGTATTTCCTGCGGTTGCCGAATCATCCAAATCACGAAGAGCGTAAGCATTAATTCGGCCATTGCCAAACACATAATTAATATCCTTGGGTACACGGAATTGGGATTTCCATTCACCGGCCTCAACACTTACTTTTCCCTTGAATATCAAATTATTATATTCAGAATACGAAAAGGCGTAGGAATCCGGATCGTTGGCCCTGGTGCGAAGAGCAGACGCCTTGTCCAAGACATTCAAATCAAGAAACCCATTGAATGTACTATCCTGCATTCCACCCGCAGAAAGCACCTTTCCCTTCAATTCAACCAGGCCCAAGGCCTTCAACGTATCGCTTACCGTATCCACCGTGATGGATTGTTGGGGAAAAGCAAGCCGTAGTGCAGGGTCACCCAGCAAAGAAAAATTCCGGGTATTGATGATGCCCAATTCCGGATTAGCAGCCTCCTTATACAAATCGCCTAATCGCAAAGATTTTCCTTGTTCCTTACGAAAAAGATGGTCCCTAAAGAGCCGAGAGGATATGCTCAAATTAAAGTTGGTGAAGGTGACCCGGGATGTGGTCAACAAGGCAATCGCTCCCCCTCTGGGGTTCAGCAAGGCCCTTTCGCCCGCACTCAGAATGGCCGGATTATCAAAACGGGCAAATTCACAAGTGGCGGTCACCATCAAGGGGTATCGCCCTGGATGATCCCAAGCATCGATCTCCGGAATGGTCATGATACGTTCCTCGGCAAGCCCATTGACTCCACCATGCCCCATGTAAGCCATCACCAAACAACCCTCTTGCATTGACCTGTTGATACGATCATTGACGGCAGGGTACCTTGCCCCGCCCGGTCTGCTTTCTTGCTCGTAGGCATCCGCATAGATCTTGCGCACCAAACCCTGCGGGTACTGGGTCTCGGTATGCCGAACCAGCTCAGCACAATCATTCAGGTGAATATTGTAGTCTTGGTCATCGGCTACAAAAACAAATTCGTTACGCCACGGGCCTCGGTTCGACGGATCAAGATATTCTTGAATTTTGCGAACCATCGCGGTCGCTTGTCCAGCATCCCTTACCGGAATTCGGCCTATTCCCAAATCCATTCGATCCCCACTACCATCACCAAAGGCCCCCTCGGTGGAATCCATCAAACCAAAGAAGGCATCCGAGCAATACGAACCCAGGGGGTCACGAGAATTGTAACTCTGGAAGGTGGGTATATGGTTCAAATTTCCCGGCATGACATTCAGGGCGTCATACGATGTTGATCCCAATAACAACAAATACTTCAAAGATGGCCCCGTGGAACTTTGAGGCGTGCTGCGATGATACAACATCCTTAAATAATCCCGAATGGCCACCAAATCCCGACGACCCGAAGAGAATTCGCGGTACAAATCGTCAGGATGTACAATATTGATTTTCAGTCCATCATGTTGATGGTGGATAGTAGCAATTTGGGTAGCCTGCCCTAGAAAGGCTTTGGGCGTTACGATCACCATATCCGCAGACGAGTCCCCCATGAGATTCTGATTGGGAACAAGGCTCAGGGACATGGGGGGGGCAAAGGAATTTCCTTTGATGAAGCACAAATGCCGTAGTCGATCTCCAGGAACCAAAATTTGTTGGTAATTCGCTCCATTGATTTGAAGACCCTCCAAGGGATACGCTGTCGCTGCCCAGGGTAGGGTAATGTCCCAAATCTGATGAGGCTGTGAGACGGCCGGCCAACGATACTGAGTTGGCTGTACCCCCAAGGTGGAAGCGTTGTAGAAAACCTGATAGGACGGCCAAACATCCGGCTGTATTCGAGGTCTGCCCTGAACAAGGATGCGATCAAGCCATGCTTGCGCTGCACTGTTCTGACGACTGAAGACCGCGTTCAAATTCAACGCCGATGAGCCAGGGTCGGTGATCCAAATTTCCTCTTTCAGGTTGTAGTAAGGATCCAAATAATAGGTGCCTACCGTTGGAGTCACCACCGTAATGGGGGCTTGGCCGTTCAAGCGAAGGGTCATGGGTGAGGGGACTCCTTGGCTCCGGATGGCCACACGAACCGCAATCCTGCAAGAGTCCCCTGGGGAATAGGAGGGCAAAGCCAAGATAAAATTGCGGCTGTTCACCGCATCGAAGGACTCACCCAGCCATTCCCTACCGCTTTTGATCGGGTTGTTGAGTTCTTTCTCGTAGGCCATGAGGCAATCTCCCCTATCCGTCACAGGCCAAGGGCCTGGTCCTGGAGAGGGCCCTCCGGGCTGAACCGTATCCATGCGAAGAACGGGTGAGGCGCTGACTTGTCTTGCATCTTCCCAATCCGGATTCAGGAAGGCATAGGAGCTTTGCTCATAAGGGTTGGGGGATTTGAGCAAATTCGCCGTTCCTGGACTTTGCTGCAGGCTCTCTGAGCCAGGGATGTAGAACAGAAAATACTCATTGGGCTCAAAGACCCCGTCTTGATCCCCATGAAATTGCAAAGGGTACTGCACCAATCCCCATGGCCTCACCGAATTATTAGCCTCTGGCAGAGGCCCCCTACCACCCCCAAACAGGACCAGGCGATCAGTATGGACTCTTGATGGATTTAGCCCCATGCTTTGGAGCCATTGAGGGGTGATTTTGTAAATGCCCTCTCCTGCAAATTGCATTTGAAACCAATCGCCGGACTTCAATGGGCTGGCATTCAGGTTGAATACCATTCCATAAGCCATCAAAATCAAAGCCAAACGCAATTTCATCGTTTATTTCACTTCAGCAAAGTTCCCAAAAAGTTTAGCATTTGGGCCATAAAAGGTTGTAAGACGTTCAAAATAATCATTTGAAGATTAAGTTTGAAGAAGGTGAACATCATGCCTACAATCTCGAACCGCCCAAATCCAAAACGCCCAAAACGCCCAAAATCTTTCATTCATTTTCATGTTTTCTCTAAATTCCTTGGATTTGCCCGCTTTTGGCGTGAAATTTACGCTTCGTCCTTCCGATCAGAAATTTTCCGACTTTAGAAAAACGTCAATGAGCAACCCAAAAAGCAAGACATTTGCCTTAGTTCTCCTGGTTTTTGGCTTGATGCAATGCCTGCCTTCAAGGCTGTGGGCACAGGATGTGGTATTTTCTCAATTTTACGCAAACCCTCTTTATCTCAATCCTGCCTTGGCGGGCAATGCCTCCGATCCCCGTTTAACCTTCAATTTTCGCAATCAGTGGCCGGCCCTCAATGCCTCCTTCGTGACCTACAGCGCAGGCTTTGACCAACATTTTGATGCCTTAAGCGGTGGTGTCGGTCTTCATGTCCTTACCGATCAAATTGGCTCTGAGGCCTTCCGCCACACACAAGTTGCCCTGCAATATGCCTACAATTTGAACATCAACAGGAATTTAGCACTTCGAGCTGGTTTCCAATATGCCTATGCTAATCGTTCCTTGAACTTCAATAAACTCACTTTTCCAGAACAAATTGATCGTGTCAACGGAATTGGGGGTAGACCGGTCGGCTCTGAAATTCCATTTGGATCCAAAACGGTCACCATAAGCGACTTTTCGGCGGGACTTGTACTTTTTTCTGAAAAGTTCTATTTCGGAGCCGCAGCACACCACCTTACTGAGCCAAGCCAAGCCTTTTATGGTGATGCTGATGCGCCTTGGCCAATGAGAATCTCCGTGCATACCGGGGCAAGTATCCCTCTTAGCCAAGCTTACTCCAACGCTGAACCGCTAACCCTATCACCCAACGTGATCTACATTCAACAAGGAACGTCAAGCCAAATCAACGTAGGAACCTATTTGAGCAAAGGCGCTCTTTCAGCGGGTCTCTGGTATCGTGTGAATGACGCCATCATTGCAACTGCCGGATTTCAGAGGGGACAAATGCGTTTGGGATATGGGTATGACATTACTACCTCCAAACTCAGCGACGCAAGACCTGGGGGATCCCATGAGGTCTCACTGAGCTTTGTCTTTGAAAAGTATGAGCCCATCGAAAAAAGGCGTTATGCCAAAGTAAATTGTCCAAGATTCTAATCTATCCATTCTATATTTATTTTACCCAAGCACCCAAAAGCCATGAACAAAAAAATGTTATCTGTGTGGAAATGGGAGTCCAGTATCGGGCTCTTTGCGCTTTTTTTGACCCTTACGGGTTGCGGTAATGGAAATCGCTCCACGACCACAACTTGGTTTTATGGCAATCCCAAAGGCCTTACCTTCAAGAGCATAGACCACAACGGCACCCCTCCTCCTGGAATGGTCTTTGTACCTGGTGGATCCTTTGTGATGGGCGCAACCCAAGAGTCCGTTGCTCTTGATCCGGACAATGTTCCCAAATATGCATCGGTCTCTTCCTTTTACATGGATGAGATTGAGGTTCCCAATGTCAGCTACTGCGAGTACCTCAACTGGATGGCCAAGGTTTTTGCCCAATCTAACCCTTCGACCTATCGAAGCGCTTTACCTGATACAACCGTTTGGAGAAATGGTCTATCGTTCAATGAGCCCCATGTAAATGACTACCTGCGTCATCCTGCATTCAAATATTATCCTGTGGTTGGCGTTAGTTGGGTTCAAGCCAACCAGTATTGCGAATGGAGAACAGACCGCGTCAATGAGCAAAGGCTGATTGATGCAGGCTATATCAAATATTCCGCCCAATCCGGTGAGCAGCACTTCACCACCAAAGGATATTTGGCTGGCTTCTACAGACCTGAACTCACCAAATCCAAAACCAAAACCAGCATCAACGGTGATTTGGTGTATCCTGTGATGGAGGATGGGTTTTTCACTGCTTCTTACCGCTTACCTTCTGAAGCCGAGTGGGAATATGCCGCCCAAGGCTTAATTGGAAGAACAGAAAGCGGCCTGATTGCCGAAAGAAGAGTTTATCCATGGAACGAAAGGGGTATTCGATCAGGCCCAGGGCGTCGACAAGGTAATTATTATGGGAATTTCAGGCATAATGTCTCCACTCCCTCCGAAGTCGGATCTTATGATGTAACCCGCGGTGGGCCTACTGCCCCAGGGAAGTATTATCGCGCCAATGATTTCGGTCTTTACAACATGGCTGGGAATGTTAACGAATGGGTTGCCGATCTTTATCGTCCCTCTTCCAATATTGAATCTGATGCGGTTTCTCCTTTCTTAGGTGGTGGCTATACTCGCCCTCAATATGATGAAGAAGGAAACCTTGCCAAAGACAGTGCGGGAAGGGT
Source organism: Bacteroidota bacterium (assembly GCA_016868875.1). Classification (GTDB taxonomy): domain Bacteria; phylum Bacteroidota; class Bacteroidia; order UBA7662; family UBA7662; genus SYHX01. Next base: position 993 of record VGFN01000059.1, on the reverse strand, counting down.
GATTATGATTGCTGATGATAAAAGATATAGCGATGATTTGTTGTCTTCTTATTTGGATAGCGTCACCATTAGTAGCAACCCCAATGGTCAGGTGAATAACCGTAACCGGGTTTACAAGGGAGGCAGTTACCGCGATATGCCTTACTGGGTCACACCGGGTGCCCGCCGCTTCTTTAACGAGTCCAAAGGCAAAGATGATTTAGGCTTCCGTTGTGCGATGATTGGCCTAGGCCGCCCCAGAGGTCAACGCTAAGGATTAGCGCTTAATCCAAATCTTAGCCGAGGCGCTTTTTCCTTCAGTACTTCGGCCAACCAATTGATAGATTCCCGGGGTTAACTCCTCGGGAATTTTTATTGGAAGCCCTTTTGAATAATCGTCCTGCACCAAAGGTTCAGCGGCCATATTCCATAGGCCCACCAATTTGCCTTCGCTATTGTAACAACTTAGTTCCACAAGGTCCATTTCAAAACCAGGCATCAAGACTTTAAGCAGAGAGCCGGGACTGACTGGATTAGGAAAAACCATAAGGCTATGGGGATTAAGCCTTGGGGTATTGGGCTCTGCAATGGAAACCATGGAGGAGGTATTTCGCCAATGGGTGATGCCACCTTTGAAGAAGCCCAAGAGCAGGTCCGGGAGGGAGTCCCTATTAAAGTCGCCGAGTGCAGGACTCACCCAATTCCCATGAGGCATCGAATCGGCAACCCCACCCGCCAAATCATAAACAAAAACATTGTTGCTAGTCTGGGCATTCGAAAGCCTGGACCATAGGGAAGGATAACAAAAAACCTTACCCGACTCGGAGCCCACAATCAGATCTGCAAGACCGTCTCGGTTCAAGTCCCCTATGCGAGGTGCAGCCCATCCCGAAATCGATTCCGCAACATTGATTCTTCCAAGGCTATCGGTGAATTTAACCCAAGCAGGATTCGTCAAGGTGCCTTGGTTTTGGAAGCAGGCAATCTGTCCATTGCGCATCCCGACCAGAAGCT
>VGFN01000058.1 GCA_016868875.1 Bacteroidota bacterium | reverse complement strand
CTGCGGATTTGACGGATTGGGAGGAATATTACAGACTCTTTTATTACGGGGCTTATACGACTTCGAATCTTATGCGGCTGAGGCCAGAGGGCATGGATGACTATGCCGATAGTATTCGCTATGCAGGTCAGATGCATTTACCGTCTATCCAAAGGGTACCCGTTATGGACCTGCAATTACGGTTGATGAACCTGAGGCATCGTGAAATTTCCGATTCAGCCATGGACAAGGGCCTGCTGATTTACGATACTTTGGCGGATCGACTTATGTTGGCCCTTGCACCGCGTCGCCTTCGGGACACGCTTTGGTTTCCCAACGGAACATTGCCCCCTTATGTGGTTATAGATACCCTCTACACGCCTGATACTGCAGAGGTCTTGGGCGGGTGGTCTGTGCACAGGCATTTTGTACAAGCTGTTTTGGATCGTGCGATTTTGTACGGGACCAGAGCTAACCAAGTGCTCCGTCTCATGGTTCCTCCTTCCTTTTGGGTAAGTAACGATTCAGGATTCTATCCGCAGGTGGATATGGGGGACGGTTTGGGATGGCGCAGGGTTTGGCCAGGTCAAATCTTGCAATGGCAGTACACGCATTTTGGCCACAAGACCGTAAAGGTCCGTTGGGTTCAAGCCAATGGCCTCGTCCTTGGTGATCAGGTAAGCCAAATTCCACTGCAATGGGCCGAAATGCGATGGGGGGCTCCGGACCGAATTTTGTACAGCGGGCCTACCGCGTGCAGGTCCCAATCTGCAGGCCAAATGGGCAAAGCCGTGGCTTTCCTCAAAAGGTCCCGTTATACCCCTTATGGATTACGGGAGCCTGTTGTGGTGGTGGAAGGTTTCGAAGGGGGTGTCTGGGTTAACGGATCCAACGAAGATGTGCCCGGTAACCATCAGGGCTATGGGGATATCCATTGGGCCTCGGTGAGTTCGGGGGCTTTTCCTGAACGATACAGCCAATTGGCGGATTTGCCTATGCTTTTGGATTCGTTGGAAAGGCAAGGTTTTGATCTGGTTTTTGTGGATTTTCAGAGCAATCATGCTTCGGTGGAGAAGAATTCCGAGGCGCTTATTTCGTTGTTGGAACAAATCAAGAGAATATGCGACTCTACCCGTGCATCCGCAGGATTGACCCCTTTGACAGCACCCCTGCATGTGGTAGGAGCAAGTATGGGGGGATTGATTGCCAGGGTGGCCCTGAGGCAAATGGAATTGTCCGGTTGTTGCCACGGGGTTTCTTCGTTCGGTACCTTGTCCACCCCCCACCGAGGGGCTAATCTTCCCTTGAGTGCCCAAAACGCCTTGGCTGATGGGGTCCTTAGGGGGAATTTAATGGGACGCATGGAGCGGCATCGTCAGCAATTGCATTATGTATTGCGATCTCCGGCCGCCGCTCAAATGCTCATTTACCATTACGACCCAACCTTGCAGCAATTTCACGAGAGGCTTATGGTCCTCTTGGATTCGTTGGGCTTGCCCAGGCAGTCGCGTAATTATGCCTTTACCAATGGGTCATTGGCAGGTTTGCGGCAAGGAAGGCATGCCTCCACGCCCTGGGACAGCATACGATCCGGAGAAATCGCTTTTTCGATGGATGCTGGGGCCTGGGCGCCTTGCACTTTTCCCTTGCCTTTCCGTTCCTTCCGGGATATGGGTTCTCAAAGGATGTACCTGTTTCGAAACCGAGGGCATGTCTTGGTTCACTCACCATCCATGCCGGCCCTGGATACGGTTTACCTGGCCGGAAACGACATTCAAAGCAATTTTGCAGATATACAACGCCAATACGGAAACTACCTCAAAGGTCTTGGCTCTTTGGCACTGAATGCGTTGATTCACAAAATAGCCATCATGGCTTATCCGCCATGGACTCCTTGGTTTTTGATCTCAAGGCAAGTGGTAGCTGCAGGAATCCACAATCGTTTTCGAACCATGCTGGAAAGGGATTGGCAAAGTCACCTCGTTCGGAATCGTTTGGGGGTTTACTCGGTCATCAATACCTTGCCTCGCTTTGGTGTGGATTATGTTCCGGGGGACTATTCTAGATTCGGAGTGGTGAGCGCTGATCGTTTTGTGCAAAGCACCGAACCTGTCTCCCTGCACACCTTTGTGAGTTCGGTTTCAGCACTGAACCTGACTTCATCGCCCTTTGTCCCGGTGGTTTCCATACAAACTCCATGGAGCATCTCCAACTTTGAACGTTGGATCAGCAGGCCGTTGTGGGGGGAGCATCACGCCAATGATCCTCATGCCATGGTTTACCGGGCATGGGCAGGCAGAGCCACGGATTGGATGCGCTCTTCCAATGCTCAGGTTTCCAGGCCCCTCACCATGGTACAAGGAGATACGTTGGATCTCGGGTGGCATCTTCTTTCTGTACCTTACCTTCCTTTCAATACGGATATTCGGATTCCATCCATAAGCCTTGGGTCGGGCTCCGGATTGCGCATTTTTGGCGGAGGAATGTTGCGGGTGAACGGGGTTGCGCACACAAGGTTTTTGCCCACGAATGCGGACCGGGAAATTGCCACGGTGGCAAGTGCCTGCGATTCCGTTCGGGTTGAACTCGGGACGGATGCCTTGATGCAAATAGGTCGGCACGGCGGTGGCTGGGGTTCTGATGCTTCTTTGGTGCGTTTTGCATCCGGAACTCGTTTGATTCTTCATCGAGGCAGTCGTTTGACCATACAAAACGGGTACAGGCTGCGCTTGGATACCGGAACTGTTTTGGAAATTCATCCCGGCGCTGTGGTGGAATTGCAAGGCGATTCTTCCATTCTCGAAATCCATGGACAGGTTATCCTGCATCCCGGTGCTCGGTTCGCCCCCACAGGGGGAGGTATTCTGTGGGTCAATGCGAGGCAAAATTCTTCTCGCTGGTCTTTTGGGGCAGGGGCATCGCTGGAATTAAGAGGGCGATCTTCCGAACATTTGCGCTTGGTGATCGAGGGACAGTGGCAATTGGGTTCCCTGCGAGATTCTGTATTGTTGGAATCGTGCAGGGTTCGAATCACCACGGGTTCCATATGGGAATGTTATGGACCGGTGGCGGTGCAGGGTTGCAAAATCGGCGAGAATTCCAATCTAAGACCGGGGGCAGCCTGGGTGGTGCACGGGTCAGCCCTTAGGAATCTTTCTCAGGCGCAAATCACCAACATGCAAACCGGCCTTAGGCTCCATCTTTTTGGGGTCATGACCAATCCTCAATTGAGGGATCTTGAATTCACGGGGAACGAAATCGGTTTGGAAACCCATTCGGCAGGAATTGATTTGCTTCGTTGCCGATTCCGAGACAACCGTATTGGTTGGCGTGGCTACGACATCACGGGTCTTAGCCGTGCGCTGCAATCAGAATGGGTTGGTCATGTGAGTGGGGTGGATGTCATGGGTCAGGCAGGGGCATTGTTGCGTATTCAGGAATGCAGGTTGGATTCCAACCGCACCGGCATGTTCAGCTTTGGTCAATTAAGGGTTGAGGTGCTGTGCAGTGGTTTTGCCCGCAACGAAACAGGATGGTATGCGGGGAATACCCAAGTATGGTTGGGTGATGGGGCATTGAATCAATTTGGAAACAACCGAACGGCCCTGTATTTGGAGGAGGTGGATTTACTGTATTTACGAAACGGTGGAAACTCCTTCAGTGGAACAGGCTGGCATTTGGATGGGATGCTGAGCGGCTTGGCCTTGCAGTATTTGATTCCTCAAAGGGGAGGACTGTACGGTTTGGAATTGCAGGGCAATCGAATGAGCCTGCGAGGAGGCTTGATCCCGGCCAATTTGGTGGATTGGGATGGTAACCCCTTGGTTTATTTAGGAAGCGGGTCAAGTTCTTCTGCCCTTGCTTGCCAAAACCGTATGGCAACAGGCGGTGGGCCTGCCTATGTCCTCGAGCGGAACCTGCCTGCCTTGAGCCGCAACTTTGCCGACTCCTTGCGGGCCTTGGTCCAGGGTCTCCATGAAATTGCCAATGAATGGGCAACCCCTTCTGCTTTGAATTTGACGAATCGGCGACGAGCATTGTTAAGCACTTGGAACAGCACCTGCCAAAGCATGGAAATTGCATGCAACGGACTTTCTCATCATTCCATCGTGATCCAATACTGGGCTCAATTAAGCCTGGAACTTTTGGGATGGATGGAGCGGAGCGGTGGTCATCAAGATCGAAACCTCACAGCAGCTCAACGCCGATGGACCCAATGGATGAATTCTTGCGGCCAAGAAACGTTTCGCAGCCAATCGGAGGCTCTTGGTCGTGACAAGCATACCCCATCACCTTGCCTTTGGGGCCCAAATTCAAATCTGCTTCAGCGGAGCGGGATGGCCCCACAGAGTACCTTAGATCCCCTTGGGTTGGTGACCGTGAAGGGTGTCAATCCAACAGAACAGCAATTATTGGGGCCTAATCCGATAAGGTCTGGCCAGGTTTTGCGGTGGACTGGACCTGCAAGTGAGTCTGGTCTGGCCCAAGCAGATTGGTACCCGATGGCAACGGGTATTTTGGGTCAGCCTTGTCACCGTGAAGGGCTACGAAATGGGGGGATTATCGCTCCTGATCTACCGCCTGGGGCCTATTGGGTCAGGATTCAAGCGCCTGGTCGGCCAACTCTAGGCCCCCTGAAGTGGATAATTTCTCCTTGACTGAAGTCGATTAAACTTTTTGCCTTAATTTTTGGATTTGATTTAGATTTCATCCCCCTAACTTACTTTTGGGCGCACTGTTCGTGGATTAATCAACAGAGCGCTCCTGTTTGCCACTTTACTTCTACCAATTTCATTTTTTCTATCCTCCTTATCCAAGAAAACCATGATCAAAAACCAACCTTCTGCCTTCGGGCAAATTCCTGCAGATGCATCCAATGGAACTTTTGTCAAAAGGTTTCTGCCTTTTTCGTTCTTTTTCGCGGCTTTGCTGTCTTTTCTAGGATTATCGCGAGCCAATGCTCAAACCTACCCTTTGCGTTCCATCGATTCCATTCAGTGGGTGCATCCGGATACCTTGCTCACTGGCAAAACCTTGTCTAGGTATATGGGGGATACGGTGAGGGTTCGAGGTATGGTTGTTCTCAATCCCCGTGATCACGCGCTCAGTACCTCATGGAAAGCCACCTATCTGGTGGATACCTTGGGTTTGGCCGATGGGGTATGGAAGGGCTTGCTTGTTCGTTTACCAAATCTTGCGGACTCTGCAGCCATTGGTTTTTTTAGTAATTTTCAGGTTGGCAATATTGTGGAATGTACCGGCATCGTGGCAGAATACCAGGATGCATCGCCCAATTCCGGGGAAACTCAATTGAACTTAATTGGGGTAGCCAGTTCGGTTTTGGGGTTCGGCGCTCCTCGTCCTCCACGGCCTTCTTTCATGAACTTGTTCATGGTCTATGATCCAAACAATCCAGCCGTTCCACAACAAATTCAGAAGCCCAGCGGAGAACCATACGAGGGGATGTATGTGCAATTTAACAATGTGCTGGTCACCAACGTGAGCACTTTTAGCGGTGGCAGGGTCAGTTGGATGTTGAGGGATGCGTCCGGTTCCGAAATCAATGTTCGCGATGCGGTTCGTTTCTTTCGTCCTCCGTTCGTCTCATCAACTGCATCGGTTACTCCGAATCCTGGTGCACCGGTTTTTGTTCAACAGGGTAAGGTCTTTTCTCACGTACGTGGTGTAATCACCGAAACCAATTTTGGCAACCTGTACCCAAGGTATGAGATTATTCCATTGACCCCTTCGGATCTGGGTTCGGTGATGGCATCACCTCCTTATATCAGCAATTGGAAGGCGAGACCATCGGTGCCCAAGGTAGGGGATACGGTGCGCATCGGAGCCCGCATTGTGGACTTGGACGGTTCGGTGACCGCAGCCAAATTGTTTTATGCCCCCGGTGTTTCCGGAGGACCCTACGATTCGGTTGCCATGACTTTGGTCGCACCGGATTCCTTTCAGGCGGTTATTCCAGGGTCTATGTTCACCACCAACGGGGCCTATTATCATTACTATATCCGGGCCACCGATAACCAAAACAACAATGGCGTGCAACCAGATACGATACAATCTTTTGGGTTGTTTAGGGTGATGAATGGAGGAATTACCCGGGTATCGGAGATTCAAGAATCACCGGTAATTGGCGGACGCTCCATTTACGATGGAATGGTATTGGATAGCATGCAAATCCGAGGTAGGATCATGTCCACCTTGGATCCTGCGGATTATGGGAGGATCATCTTCCAGGACGGTGTGGGCCCTTGGACGGGAATAACCTTGCGTCCAGATAACAACGGTTCAACGGATATCGATACCCGCCTTAGGGGAGACAGCATTTGGATCAAAAAGGGCTTGGTGATTGAAGACTTTGGGATCACCACCTTGGAGGTTTTGGACTATCAGTTTATTTCCGCGGGCCAGCCCTACGCCCCATTCCGCGTCCCCATGGATTCCATCATGGCCAGAAGGTACTCTTATACGGAACCTCATGAATCCTCTTTGTTGGTATTTGATTCCGTCTATGTGGT
>VGFN01000057.1 GCA_016868875.1 Bacteroidota bacterium | reverse complement strand
TTGGACCCTCGGATACCATGTCGCAGCATACCGAAACCTTGATGCGATGGAAGGTCAAAATGGCATCGAACGACGTGATGCGTCAGCAGTTCCTCAACATGTACGTGCCCAAAATTTGGGAGTTGGGCCTAAGCCTCCCGGACCCTGAATTGCGCAAAGATGAAACCACCGGTCAATGGTTGTTCACCGAGCCCAACTGGGATACCTTCTTTCAGGTGATTAACGGGAACGGCCCATGCAACCGGGAGCGATTGGCCGTTCGTAAGGTCGCCGAAGAGCGGGGTGCCTGGGTTAGGGCCGCCCTTCGACGTGCTGACGCCCGTTATGCAACCCCTTTGGCTTAACCCACCGCTGATGCCTATTTTGTCTCTAGACCCTCGGGTCAATCGTCTGCAGGCCGAAGAGGTCCCCGCTGATCAAGCGCCTGTTTTGGTGCCCGGGGATCATTGGCCGAGTTACCAAGTCTTTCATCAACGCCGCCGTGGCGAGAAGCACAGTAGTGTGGGGATTGTCCATGCTCCCAGTTTGGAAATCGCGATGGCGATGGCCAAAGAACAGTTTGCCCGACGTGGAGAGACCTCCAACCTTTGGGTGGTGTGTACTGCGGACGTCTTGGAAATGGATTATGCGGACGAAGATGTTTTTCGAACCACGCCCGCCAAAAGCTACCGGGATCCTGCCGGTTACAAAGTCAACGACAAAATCGAGGCCTACAAAGCCCAACAAACTACCCTACGATGACCTTCAGCATCCCAAGCAACCCCTTGCCCCGCTACTTGTTGCAAATAGCAGATGATCAACTTGTTATGGGTCACCGCAATTCGGAATGGACCGGTTTGGGGCCTATTTTGGAAGAAGATATCGCATTTTCGTCTATTGCCCAGGATCAGGTGGGTCATTCGCTGGCCTTTTACGAAATCTTACATCAAACGCACGGCTTGGATAATCCGGATCAAACGGCGTTTAATCGTCCCGAAAATGGGATGCTTTCTTCGTGGTTGGTGGAGCAGACCATTGGCGATTACGCGTTTAGCTTGGTGCGTCATTGGTGTTATGACCAAGCCGTGGCCTTGCGTTACGAATCCTTGGCCCAAATACAAGACCCCAACCTGCAGGCTTTGGCCATGAAATTGCGTGGCGAGGTGAAGTACCATACCTTCCACGCCCAGACGTGGATGAAATCCTTGCTTCAAGGGAGTGAAGAGAGCCGCCTTCGCATGCTATCGGCTCTCAAAGAAGTTTGGCCTCTGGCTCTTGGCATGTTTGAGGCGTGGCCTGGCGAGACCGATTTGATGCAAGAGCCAGGCTCGCAGGGCGATCCTTGGTATCCTGGGGAGAAAAATCTCCAGAACCTCTGGCAAACAAGGGCCATGGAATCGTTGGCATCCTGGGGGGTTGAGGTGGAGGTCTTGGGGTTGCAACGATTGGAGCCCGTTTTGGGTGGTCGCCAAGGCTACCATTCCGAACATTTGGCCCCTCTTTTGGAAGAAATGACGTCGGTTTTTCGCCTGGATCCCCAAGCCGAATGGTAAACCTCGAGCCAACAAGCCCTGATGCCGCTCAGGGCCTCCGAGGGAATATTCCGCAGGGCCTCAGCGTTGTATTGCAACGCTATTGGGAGGTCTTGGACCAGGTTCCCGATCCCGAAATTCCGGCCATTTCGGTGGTGGATTTGGGCATCGTCACCCGGCTGACGGTGGAGGAAGATGGCGGGGTCCGGGTCGTGTTGACCCCCACCTTTGCGGGATGCCCCGCCCTTCGTTGGATGGAAAAAACTGTTCAAGAGGCTTTGCTTGAGGCGGGCGCCCCAAGCGTTGACGTGCAAACCACCTTTGAGAATCCCTGGACTTCGGATCGAATCAGCGAAGCCGGAAGAGAAAAGATCCGAAATTTTGGATTAGCCCCCCCGCCTCGTCGTCGACCAGGTTGTGCGGGTCCTGATTTGGAGGCCTTGGCCCTAGCCGCATGCCCTCGCTGTGGCTCCCAAAACACCTCCATGAAATCCCCTTTTGGCCCGACGCTCTGTCGCTCCTTGCATTATTGTTTTGATTGCCTGGAGGCCTTTGAACAATTCAAACCCCTTTGATTTTACCTTTGGCACAGGTCTTATTTTTTCTTAAATCCTTTTAAGATTAGCTTTTTTAATTATTGATCTTATGTTATTTGAATTATCCGAAGAACACCAAATGATTCGCCAAGCTGCCCGTGATTTTGCGCAGGCCGAATTATTACCCGGTGTTATTGAGCGCGACAACCGTCAAGAGTTTCCTGCGGCCCAAATTGCCAAAATGGGGGAATTGGGGTTGATGGGAATGATGGTGAGCCCGCAATACGGGGGTGGCGGAATGGATATGGTATCTTATGTTTTGGCGATGGAAGAAATTTCCAAAGTGGATGCCTCTGCATCCGTTTGTATGTCGGTGAATAATTCGTTGGTGTGTTGGGGCTTGGAAACCTTTGGCTCGGAAGAACTCAAGCAAATGTATCTACCCTCTTTGGCCAGTGGTCAAAAAATCGGGGCATTTTGTTTGTCCGAACCGGAGGCCGGATCCGATGCTACATCGCAGAGGACGACGGCCCTGGACCAAGGGGATCATTACCTTTTGAACGGGACCAAAAATTGGATAACCAACGGGAATTCAGCATCGTATTACATTGTAATGGCCCAGACGGAGGTGGCCAAAGGTCACAAAGGCATCAACGCTTTTTTGGTTGAGAAAGCCTGGCCCGGCGTACAGGTGGGCAAAAAAGAAGATAAAATGGGCATTCGGGGTAGCGATACCCACAGCATCATGTTCACCGATGTTAAAGTCCCCAAATCCCACCGTATTGGCGAGGATGGTTTTGGATTCAAATTTGCCATGAAGGTACTTTCGGGTGGCCGCATTGGCATTGCCGCCCAGGCGTTAGGCATAGCCAGCGGTGCTTTGGAGCTCAGTGTTCAATACGCCAAAGAACGCAAAGCCTTTGGGACCGAAATCATGAACCACCAGGCGATTCAATTCAAATTGGCCGATATGGCGACCGAAATTGAAGCGGCTCGTTTGCTATGCCTCAAAGCCGCCTGGCTCAAGGATCAGCACATGAATTATGATATTGCGTCGGCTCAGGCCAAATTGTTCGCCTCCACGGTGGCCATGAAAGTGACGACCGAAGCAGTCCAGGTGCACGGGGGCTACGGGTATGTCAAAGAATACCACGTAGAGCGCATGATGCGTGATGCCAAAATCACTCAGATCTACGAAGGAACCTCGGAAGTTCAGCGAATTGTGATCTCTAGGGATTTAATCCAGGGTTAGGGATGAGAACCATTGGAGGTGGGAGCCCCAGGAGGTGGGATTATTTAGTTGATCACCGGAAGGGTTGCGTATTCACGGCCGAATTCCATCATCTGTTCCACAAAATTGTCAGGGTATTCCACCTTGACATCATTGATTTGGCCATTGACCAGGATAGGGACTAAGCGCGGTTGAATAAAACCGGAATAAGGCTTGGATTGGATGGATTCAAAACGCTTTTTGACCTCGGCAACCAAGGCCTGATCGACTTGGACTCCGTAGGTTTCCACCAGGGCTTGGCCGGCTTTGAAATCGCCTTCGCTTTTGATGCGTTGAATTTCCCGTAACAACTGACCAAACAATTCGCGAAGAGCCTGGTAGTCGTTCACTACAAAATAGGTTTTACCGTCCCGTTGTCTACGCTCTATGACCTTGTTGGCCAGGCCTTTCTGGTAGGCCCATCCCGCATTCAGTTGACGATTGCGCATATGGGATTCCTCGAGGTTTTCGCCAGCTTCCAATCGACGCAATTGCAGCATCAGCCCGTTACGAATGTACCCATCGTATTCGGCTTTGCCTACTTCGAGGCTGGGCATCACACCCAATTCAATGAGTTTGGGGTCCATGATATAAAACAAGGCCACCAAATCAGCGCGGGCTTCTTCGAGGGTGGAGGCGTATTGTTTGAGGGTCTCTTTGGGGGTTCCTATGCCGGGGTTTAACTGACCCGAGGCATGTCCAATAACTTCGTGGAGGTCGGTGTGGAGATCACCGGCCAGAGGACCGTATTGACGCGAACGATCGATTTCGGCCTGATCCCAGGCAAATTCTTGAATGGAGCTTCCTTTGGCGCCCATTTCATTGTATGCGTAAACAATGTTACCCAAGGCCACCGATTTGGATCCGTGCATTTTGCGAATCCAGTCCGCGTTCGGGAGGTTGATCCCAATGGGGGTGGATGGAGAAGCATCACCGGCTTCCTGAACAACCGTGATTACTTTGGCTGAAATCCCGGTGACTTTGGCTTTTTTGTGTTCGGGTAGAATAGGGGATTGGTCTTCAAACCATTGGGCCTGATCGCCAATGGCCTTGATACGCTTGGTGGCCTCCATATCCCTAAAGGAAACAACTGACTCGTACGAGGCCCGCATGCCCAATGGATCGCCATAGACCTCGATGAAACCATTGACCACATCGATCATGGATTCGGTATCCTGAACCCAAGCAATGTTATAAGCATCCCAGGTTTTGAGATCACCCGTTTGGTAATAGGCGATGAGCAATTCCAAGGCCTTTTTTTGTTTGGGGTTTTCGGCGACGGTGACTGCTTTTTGGAGCCAAAACAAAATACGATCGATGGCTTGGCCGTATAAACCGCCTGATTTCCAAGGAATTTCGGTGACTTTTCCGTTGACTTTGGTAAGCCGTGAATTAAGACCGAACCAAACGGGCGTGGTATCGTTGGGGTTCTTGAGTGGTTTATAGTAGGCTTCGACTTCTTTTTGGGTTACCCCGCTATAAAAGTTGTTGGAGGAACCCGTGACCAGGTCCACGCCGGCTTCTTGATTGACTCGCTTGGCATCCCGCTGGGGGTCGAACAAAATGGGTTGCAGGAAAGCAGCCAATTGGCCGGGGTTGGCGCAGGCTGGTGTAACCGGAAAATTCGCTTTGGGACAACCTTGGATCAATGTGTTCCAATAGGTGGTGTCAAATTCAGGCAAGAACTTACGGGTGCTGTAATGATGATGAATTCCGTTGCTGAACCATACTCTTTTGGTGTAGACCATGAACTGCTCCCAACGCGGATCCTTGCGATCGCCTTCGTAATGCTCCACAATATTTTCAAGGGTTTTGCGAATCAAAAGATTGTGCTTGTAATTCTGATCCCAGATGATATCATGCCCAGAGCGAGCCGCTTGACTGAGGTAGTATAGAAGTTCTTTTTGCTGAAGGCTCAGGTTCTCAAAACCAGGGATGCGGTACCGCAAAACCTGAAGGTCGGCGAATTGGTCGGCCAGGACCTGGAATTCCTCGGCTTTTTCGGTAGGGGCATCTTGGGAGTTGTTTTGGCAGGCATTAAGCATGAAAGTCAAGATTAGGACGGCCAGGAGGGCGGAGGATAAGGTGGGCAGGTAAGGTCTGCGGATGGTTGACATGGGATAAGGGGTCGATAGTGGAAAAGGAGGAATGGAGGATTTATTTCTTGCAGTCTAATTTAGGGGTCGTTTTCCAATTACTTTTGCCGAGATGAAAAAGCCGGTCAAAAAAGGCGAAAAGAAGGCCCAAGACGTGAATCTCAGTAACGAGACCGCGCCTAATGCCCCTGAATACGCCCATATTTTGGCTGCCGAGTTGGAGGTCAATCCTGATTTTGGTCAAGAAACATCGTCCGAATTGACTTCATCCCTTGAGGAAATCCTTCCATCCGATGAGCAAATCCTCCCAAATGAACTGGATTCTTCCACAGTATTGGAGACGGGAATGGACGTACAAACGGTCTTTGAGGGTGTTCAGGACATGGCTCACCAAATCGAGGCCCTCCTTTTTGCTAGCGAAAAACCTCTGGATACTCGTCAGGTTGCTGCCCTTCTTTCTTCATTGCTTCCCGAAGCTGTCAAGTTAAACCAGGTTCAACGGGTGCTGGATGATTTGGTGAATGAATGGCAACAACGACCAGGGGGATTCGAATTGGTGCAAAGCGGAGGAGGATATTGCTTCTTGACCCGCAGCGCTTTTCTTCCTATCGTTCAAAAGGCAGTTTTGGAGCAATCCAAACGGAAATTGTCGGTTGCTTCCTTGGAAACTCTTTCCATTGTCGCTTACAAACAGCCGGTATCTAAATCTGAAGTTGAACAAATCCGCGGCGTCAATTGCGATTTCTCAATTCAAAAATTACTTGAAAAAAACCTGATCAAAATTTGCGGCAAAGGCGATGGCCCAGGTCGGCCTACACTGTACGCGACTACCGAACTTTTCATGGATTATTTCGGTATCAACAATATCAAGCAACTTCCTCAAATTCAGGAACTTGAGCAAGAAGGTCATGAAATTGGTCGTGACGATGATGATGACTTTCCCTTTTCGGAAATGCCGCACGTAAATGCCGCAGCGGATGAATCCATGGATTTCGAACACAACTCTTCCCAAGACTCCGAGAATTCGGAACTCCGTGTCGAAGAACATTCCGTTCAGGATGATCAACAAGAAAATGTAAACACAACAGACAGCAGGGATGCTGACTAACCATTATCCTGATACGCCCTTTAAATTTTATTTGTGAAAAAGAAATCCGAAGATTATTCGGGTCCAG
>VGFN01000056.1 GCA_016868875.1 Bacteroidota bacterium | reverse complement strand
ATTTTTGACGCAATATTTCCAATGCCAACTTTCGGAGACATCAAAATGATCGATCCATAGACCTTCCTCATCAAACTTGGCCTCAATAACATGGGCACCTGGTCTTTTCGGTAGAAATTCATGCAAGGTAACATCTCTGCAATTTAAGTAATTTTCAAAAAAGCGGTCATTGCTTCGTTGTTCCTTGTCTTCTTTCTGTTTGTAATACTTTTCAATTGCCTCCCTCCTTTTTTTGCGCTTATTCTGGGCCCATAGGGTGTGGCTTTTCCACCAAAAGAGTTTCAAAGGGATGTTACCTAACCAATACTTCCAATTCGTTGACCAGTCGCCCCGATAGTAGCCGTGTTGGCACATATTCAAGAACGCGTAGGTATCGGCAATGACGTTGATGACTTCGATCATGCGTTGGTAAATTTCCTCTTTGGAACAATCTTTCATGGGCAATTCCGATAAATCATGGTGATCTACCATCCAATGAAATAAACACATTTGTTGAGTGAAGAATACACTATTCTTGTTGTAGGGAATATGTACATGTCTAGGAGCCCATGCTATATACCTTCCTGATTGCCACCATGGCATTTGCTCTCGCAGGTTGTTAAAATGTTGGCTGAAGAAAAGAAGATTTTCGTAAAGTGTATTTTCAAAAAGAGGTTTTGGGGATTTGTTGGCGAAAGAATTTTGGAAGGCCAGGATTTCTTCGTCGGTCATCTCATGAGTGTAATAATCGTTGGGTTCAGGTTTTCCGGTCTCCACATATTGCGACATAGATCTAAAATCTCCTTTTCTTTTCCATACCCAATTCTCGTATCTTTCTAAATAATTGTTATTGGAGTTCAAAAACTTACCGCTTAAATAATCCACTAAGGGATGTGCCCAATCTTCTGTACACTTGGATTTGTCGGCTGCTGCTTTCTTAAAGATGAGTTTTTTTGTTTGAGGGTCTCTTTCGTATTCAAACCAAGCCGCTGCTTTGGCAGGGACCTTGAAATCTTGGATGATTTGCAGGACACGCCGCAAGAGACTGAAGATGTCTCGGCTTTTTATTCTGTCGTGGATAGTGGTGCGATGGATACGCTTGTATTGTTCCTCAATTCCATGGAATTCCTCCACAAAAGACCTGATTAAGGGGATTTTGGGAGTTTTACCGGATAGGTAATCAGGACTGTTGACTTCCTCAACATAGGCTTGGGCCAGTTGCCAAAGGGCGTCTCTCAGGTGGGTTTGGTTTTTGATTTTGGGCATAGCGATAGGGTTTAGGGTTCAATCCTTCGCATAGCATTTCGACAAAAAAGGGGTTCCGGCACTTTATTTTGACCACCGGGTCCACATCTTTTGGCCACCGTGGTCTCGCGACTCGGTTGGCACCCATTGAAGGGTTCTTGATGTTATGCGCTGCAAAACTATAGCGACCCGCAGCGAGTTGCGACCACCCCCGCAATTTTTTTTTGGGAATTGACAAGTTGGGTCAATGACCTGCTCTAATTGCCCTTTGGGCTCTCCAATCGTTTTTTTCTTCTTGGCACGGTTTTTGATTAAATTGATTGCCTAAGTCCTGAATCAATTTTGACAAACCAGCCCCGACCATCGCCTATGCCCGTTAGATCCACGCCAACACCCCCTGCCGTTCGCCCTCTAGGGCCAGGTGATTACCCGGTCAATGCTTCGCAGTTTATTGTCATCGATTTTGAGGGGTACAGGGGCAAGCCACCGGTCTTTGCGGGGGTATGGGAAGACGGGCATTTTCGGGTGGTGATTTTGGATGAACGTTTCAAGGCCCTTGTCAAATTGGGTCATCCCTTTGTCAAGTACCAGTCCATCAAGACCTTCCTTCACCGCATGTACCGACGGGCTCTGGTCCACAACAAGTACCTGGTAGGGTATAGCGAACACGAAGCCAATGTCTTTGCGGAATATTACGGCGATATTTCCGAGGTTTACTTGAACGCAAGGAAGCCGTTGGGGCGTTGGTTTACTCTGAACGACCGAGAGAACCGACCGAGACCTTTTGGGCTCAAGGAATTGATGAAGTACTTTCGGTACAATGCCTATCAAGAATATCCGCTTAAGGGGGTAACAAGGGTCTTGACTCAAGTATTCAGACAGCTCAAAAATCACAACGGAGACATCGAGCGTTTGACCCCTCTGGCGGCCTCCCGCTGGAAGGAATTGCTGGACTACAACAAGCAGGATGTCCTAGGCTTGATGTACGTGATGAAACGCGCCAAAATCTTGGCCTTCTAGCGTTTACGATCCCTGCAACAGGCCTGGATCCAGGCCCGATTATCGATGACAAGACCATCGACAGGGATGCCTCACCTCATTATTCAATATTTAACAACATTATTTCAATGTAAATCAAAATTTAAACTAAAATTTATGGACTATTATGAAGCTTTGGACCTTTGTATTCAAAAACATAAAGGGCATCCCCACGAGAAAATGTTTCGTGATGCTATGGATGGAATCATTAATTCATGTCTCTCAGATCTGGACGATGAAAAGAACGCACAGGCGATGGAGATTTATAAACAACGTGATCAATGGACTTTGGACGAGTGGTTTGATGCTATTTTGAATTTTAACCTAAAAGACAATCAAGATGAATTATTATCTGAGATTTATGAAAAAATTGTAGAATCCTTTGAAAATGAATTTGATCAAAATTATCAAGTAGCAGTATCGCTTTCTTGGGATTTGGATGGAATGGCCCACTCTGGATGTGATATCATAGGTGTATATGCGGGAGCATATTTTTGGAGTGATGATTTTGGAGTGCATGGACCTGAAGAAGATTGTCAATATTTCATGGAAAAAATGCAGTTCTACGATTATGCGGAACGAGAAGGATTCGACGTATACATGGATGCTGATTATGTAACACCAAAAGATTACAGCCAATACAAATCAATTATTCTAAAAAAGAAATCAATTATTCTTAAAAAGAACTTGTACGCCCACGTTCAATTCCTTACCGAGCTCAACCCAGCGCGCAATTCGATGAATGCCGAGAGCCTCCAACAAGCTTCTAGGTATATTGCCGACCATTTCGCCGAGTACGGGCTTCCGGTGCATCGTCAGACCTGGATGGCGGATGGTCGTGAATTCAACAACGTGGTGGCACGTTATACCAGTCCACGGCCTATGGAGGGGAATGAACCACGCCCGCTGTTGGTGGTGGGGGCGCATTACGATGTGGCCGGAGACCAACCGGGAGCGGATGACAACGCAAGCGCTGTGGCGGGTTTGCTGGAAACGGCCCGGCTTTTGGCCAAAAGGAAGCCGGATTTGGCTTACGATATCGAATTGGTGGGGTATTGCCTGGAGGAGCCTCCGTTTTATGGGAGCAGCCAAATGGGGAGCTATGTGCACGCCAAATCATTGCACGAGGCAGGTATTCCGGTCAAAGGCATGATTTGTTACGAAATGATCGGCTACTATTCCGATGAGCCCGGTTCTCAGCCCCTCCCTGATTCTTCCCTCCAAGGGATGGTCCCGACGGTGGCTGATTTCATAGGGGTCATTGGCCGTCCCGAATACGGGGAATTCAACCAGGCTTTTTACCAAGCCATGGCCAAGGATTCCGAAATTCAGGTAGTGGGTATAGGCCTGCCCGATCAAAATTTCCCAACCGTATTGAGCGGTTTAGTTGGAATGTCGGACCATAGCAATTATTGGAAATTCGGGTACCCGGCTTTGATGATCAACGATACCGCCTTTGTTCGGAACCCCCACTACCATCAGGTGACGGATAGCATCGATACCCTGGATTTTGAACGAATGACCCAAGCTGTCAATAGTGCGTATTGTGGTATCGTTGGTCTGCCATCCTGACCTGACATGCTGAAAATATCTATCAAAGCCAAGTAAATCAATTCGTTATGGGTTATTTGTCCGATTTTCACGGCAATTTGTCATCGGTCATTTTGTCAGGTTCCTATCAATTTTTGAAGGCCTTCAAATAAAATGTATAACATTTTATATGCGCGCGCACACGAGGCTTTGACCCGATTTGACCAAGGCTTGGCACGGTCTTTGCAAGGAATGATCGATCGCTGCAGACGATGAATCACCGATCACCGCTTACCTCTTTTCACTTCAACCCCCTAAATCCCAAATCATGAACCAAACCCCATTCAATGCCGCCGCTTCCAACGCCGCCGCCTCCGCTGATGCTTCTTACGTTTTCAATGTCCTGATCCTGGACGAAAGCGGTTCCATGGGTTCCATCGCCTCTGCGGCCAAAGAGGTCTTTGAGGGTTACCTGCACCGCTTGATTCAGGAACAGCAGGATATTCCCGACCTGACGCAGTACATCAACATGTGGACCTTTGGGAAGCCCTATGTCAACGAGAACATTCCCCTGGTCAAAATCAATGCCTGGGATAAGGTCTTCCCGGAATACACCCCATCGGACAGTACCCCCATGTTTGATGCCATCGGGATGTCCATCCACAAGCTCAAAGAATCCCTACGGATCCTGGACCTGCAGAAGGAGCAGTACCAGGTCAAGGTCTTTATCGTATCCGACGGGGAGGAGAATGCCAGTAGGGAATACAGGGCCAGCCAGATTGGGGCCCTCATTCGCGGTCTGATCGCTGAAGGCTGGGCCTTTGACTACTACGGGACCGATCACGACATCACGAGCATGGCCGATACCCTGAATATCGAGTCCCACCGCCGGGTCATGTTCCAGAAGACCAAAGCCGGCATGGAAAGCGCCCGCGACCATTACATGGACGAAATCATCAAGGAAAAGATGAATTTCGTGGAAAGCCGCCGCAGCGAATTCAGTAAGAAATTTGATAACGACGAGCGCAAGGCCTAGGGACTTGGCTCGGCCCTAGCAGGCCTCAGCCTGCCTCGTATCCACTCCGTCCCCCGGGTTCCACCGCGTTCCCGGGGGGGGTTATTAACTTTGCTAGAAGTGAAGCCATTACCCTAACCAATAATTTAAAAAGTAGATGAATAGTCCATATTTTTTCAAACCCCTACAGAGATGCGGCCTGTTGACCCTGGTACTGTGGCTTTGGGTCGTTCCTACCCAAGCCCAGATTCTGGATGTGCAGCAGAAGGGTTCCCATTTGTATGTCATTGGCGACCAGAACCGTCAGGTTTCATCCATGCCGATTGGAAGTAATGATGAGTTTTTGGGAACCTCGTCCACCTTTTTTGTGGTTCGCAAAGGTTCCCACCTCTACACCTACGATGAGCGTTCTCGACAAATTGCCTCCATGCCATTGGGATCCAAGGATAGCTTTCGCAACGCTGCCGGCAATTATTTCAATGTCCAAAAAGGATCCCATATCTATACCTACGATCGGCATTGCAAACAAACCCATACCCGCCCCGCGAATTAACCCTCCGAAGCGGTTTTAGGACAGCTCCCTGCTGAGGCTCTGCAAGTAGTCCAGGAACTCAGGGGAGCCGAGGACGCGGACCTCTTCGGGTAGTCGCAGGGCAAAAGCGCCAGGTGCCCGAAAATCCTGCACCTTGGCCTTAAAGCGGTAGCGGGCTTCGTTACCGATTCGGGTGATCAGGGCAGCGGAGGCCGGGTATTGTTCCCTTAACAAAAGCATCCCACGCAGGCTCAATTCCATCTCCACAGCGCGGACGGGTTCCTGGCCCTGAAATCCAAAGACATCGGGTTTGAAATAGCGATGCTCGGCTTTGTGCTGGATGTCCTGGTCCAGAATCTCTACATCGCCCATGCGTTCGATGTTAAAGTATTTGTTGGTTTGGGTGGCCACCTCAAAGGCGGACAAACT
Organism: Bacteroidota bacterium; assembly: GCA_016868875.1. GTDB lineage: Bacteria > Bacteroidota > Bacteroidia > UBA7662 > UBA7662 > SYHX01. Next base: position 973 of record VGFN01000056.1, on the reverse strand, counting down.
GCGGTACTGCTCCGTAAAACAAACGGGTTCCACGATGCGGTCCTCGATGGTTTGGCTATGCGCCGAAGCGTAGGCGATGATGCGAATTTGCTTACCCGCCTCGATGGCCGAGCTGATGGTTTCGATGAGGTGGCCCAGATGCCCCAAGTACAAGTTATCGGTAGGACCGTTGCCTTGGCCCGCGGTTCCGGTCCCCATCTCTAATTTGGACAAGACCGAATCGGCCAGGGGATGGTTCATGGCGGCACTGCGAATGACCTGCGCGATGAACTGGTTTTCTTGGGTGGTAAAAGGCAGGAGGTCCTGGTGGCTGCCCACAATTTTGACCTGGTTGTTGGTCGGGTCGCGATGGAGGTCAAAGCCCAAATCCTTGAGCATTTCGAGGTATCGGTAAACGGTGCGCTCGGAGGTTTTGAGATGAAACGCAATTTGTTTCATGTCTTTGGCCGGCTCCCCGCGCAAATAGCGGACCAGCTTGAGAACCCTCAAAATTCGGTGTTGATTTAACATAGAATAAATGACCCGCCAGCCTTCTGGGCCTTTGAGCCACCAAACTATAACAACACGGGCTTTTTTCCAACTCTTGGACCCTACTTGTCAGGGGTTTCTAGGAATTTGACTATCGAAAGAAGGGCCCGAATGGAACCTCCTGCCAAGCAATTCAACCAAATATCAATTTTTGTTTAACAAAAAATGATAGAAAATTCCTTTACTCGACCAACCCGGCCAGGGCGCTTTCGATGGAGAGCAAGGGTTCCAGGGCGACGTGGATTTGGGCAATGGGGATGCGTTCCTGCTGCATGCTGTCGCGTTGCCTCAGGGTGACGCAGTGGTCCTCCAGGGATTGGTGGTCGATGGTCAAGCAAACGGGGGTGCCCAGGGCGTCCTGACGGCGGTAGCGCTTGCCAATGGAGTCTTTTTCGTCGTATTGGGTGAGGAAACGGAATCGAAGGCTGTTCTGGATTTGGCGGGG
>VGFN01000055.1 GCA_016868875.1 Bacteroidota bacterium | reverse complement strand
GGCAAGTAGGGATCTATAGCGACGCCACCGTAAGCAAAAACCGTGAGGTTAGGCCAAACATCATGAATGGACTTGACCTGATAATGCTCGATGATTCGCTGGAATAGCAATTGCATCCAAGCCGGAACTCCGGAAACCACCCAAATATCCCACTGAGAGGCTTGAAGGACAATCTGTTCAATTTTCTCGTTCCAATCTCGGATTCGAACAATTTCCTCTCCAGGCTTGAAAAAGGGGTTGAACCAAAGGGGAACATTGGACGTGTTGATTCCACTGAGATCGCCGTAAAAATAATGACCTGAGAATTTAAGATCCGCAGAGCCTCCAAGCATCATGATTCCTTTGTCAAAGAAAGTGGTCGGGAAATCGTACAAGGTCAAGGCATACATCTGTTTGATGGAGGCACGCCGCATGGCCTTGATCATGTCGCCCGATACAGGAATGTATTTGCTGGCCGCCTCCGATGTTCCGCTGCTCAGGGCGAAGTAATTGATTTTGCCGGGCCAGGTGATGTTGGAGCGTCCTTCGTCATAGGATTTCCACCAACGGCTATGCATCGTATTGTAATCATGAATGGGGACCCTTCGGCTAAATTCCTCTTGCATTTGCCCGGAATCCAGAATGGACGAAAAGCCGTAATATTTGCCAATCTCTGTTTGTTTGGCCTTACGGAGCAAACGGAACAAGACCAGCTTCTGTTGAACGGTAGGCTTCAAAATTCCAAGCTGTAAGGATTTGCCTATTTGCAAGGCACGCTTGAACAAAGATCCAACCAAGGCCATGGGGAATCCTTAGTAGGCGTTGGCAGGTGTCCATTCCGCCGGGGCAAGTCGCCATTGCTCCAAGGAATCCAGACTTTGTTGATCTAGGTAGCTGTGCTCTACCGCCGCTGCAAGCAAGTCGGCGTAGGTGCACAAGCTACTCGAGCGAAATCCTTGGTCCGCGAATCTGGCAGCGGCCACGGGAAACCCATAATCAAAAATGCTCAATACCCCCAAAACCTCCAGCCCTTCTTGGCGCAAGGCGGAGGCTGCTTGCAAGGAGCTTCCTCCGGTGGAGATCAAATCTTCGATCAAGACCGCCCTGGCATTGGGTTCCCAACGACCTTCGATTTGGCTACGGGTTCCGTGCTCTTTGGGTTTGGAGCGAACATAAACGAAGGGCAGGCCCAATTGCTCCGCCACGAGGACTCCTTGGGGTATGCCTGCCGTAGCAACACCGGCGACCAAATCGCAACGGCTAAATTCGTGAGCGATGCGGTCGGCCAACATTTGGCGAATATGCGTCCTGTGCTTAGGGTAGGATAGGGTTACCCGGTTATCGCAATAAATTGGGGATAGCCAGCCGGAGGCCCATTGGTAGGGCTTGGTGGGCGAAAACTGAACAGCCTTGGTTTCAAGAAGAATCTTGGCAATCTTAGAGGCAATCTCTCGGGTATCCATGTCTCAAATTTATCGGTTTTTCTGTCATGAAACACCATTTGTCTTGGAAGCGTACAACGGCGCATTCGACGATGGGCGTTTGACGATGGAACATGGACCTGTTTCCGGGGAGCCCATTGAGGCCGATGTTGAGGCAATTTGGGCCAAGATCATTGAGATTCTGAAGGAGGAATCGAGGCACGAAAAGACGTTGTTGCGGTACGAGATGCATCGCCCTGATTTGGTCTGGGAAGAATTGCGTAGGCGTAGTTTAACCCTCGAAGCAGCAGGAGGCATAGTCTATATGGACCAGCGTATGTTATGGATGAAAAGGCATGGGCATTGGGATTTGCCTAAGGGTAAGGCAGAATCAGGGGAGCGATCTGATCAAACGGCGGTCCGCGAATGCGAAGAAGAATGCGGGTTGAAGGGACTAAAGCTCATCAATCCCGATCAATGTTACAGAACACATCATTGGTATCTTTACAAAGGCTATCCTGCCATGAAGACCACCGTATGGTACGAAATGATCGCTCCAAGGCACCTGAACCAAGGGCTAAAGCCCCAAGTAGAAGAGGGGATAACTTCGCTGGAATGGATTGATTATCAACGTATGTATCGTGAAATCTTGCCCTCAACCTATCCCGCACTCCGATGCATGGTCGAAGAAATTTACGGTCCTTCCGAAGGTCGTAATGCAGAGATGCCACGGGCGACTACCGCAGGAACCAGCGGTGCGGGATTCCCGCCATGAAGAACAATTTCCCGAACGATGGAGGATGAGACCGCCTGCAATCCAGGATGGCAAACCAGAAAAAAAGTCTCCACATCGTACAAATCTTTGTTGAGTTGAGCAATGCTTTTCTCGCTCTCAAAATCGGTGGTATTGCGAAGACCTCGAAGAATAAAGGAGGCACCGATTTCTTGGCAAAACTTGGCCGTCAAGTCTTGGTAATGTACCACCTGAACCCGGTTATCCCCTCCCAGCAATTCTTGCAACCACTTGAGCCTCGTTTCCAACGAGAATAGGTTTTTCTTATCCGAATTATGCCCTATTCCGATGATTAAGCGGTCAAAATGCTGCAGGGCCCTTTGGATCAAATCCAAATGACCCAAGGTAATGGGATCGAAGGATCCTGGGAAGAGGGCAGTGCGCAGATTCATCGAGGCAAGGTGCGTTTCTCAAATATACTAAATTGACTTTGTCCGTAGATGAGCACCTTGGAGGGGCCATAATGTAGGCTAATTCGCCGGTAGGATACGGCGTGTTCAATCACCAAAATGCCCTCCGTGGACAGCAAAGGCCCATCCAGGATGGCGTCAGCGAAGCCTTCCAGGCGGGGATCACCGTAGGGTGGATCGGCGACGACCAAATCAAATGGGGCAGGATCATCCGCTAATTCGGATAAGCGCTCCGTCATTTTCCAGGGAAAAGCGCTACCGTCTGCCTTGCCCTTGGCCAGTAAATCTGCACCTGCAATATACCATCCCTTGAGGTCCCATTGTTGGCGGAGCTGCCGCAAATGGCCAAGCGCCTCGGGATGCAGATCTATGGAGACTAATTGGGAAGCCCCCCTGGAAAGGCATTCCAAGCCCAACGCGCCGGTACCTGCAAAGAGGTCCAAGGCGCGAATTGGAGACCAATCCAAGAGGGTATCCAGATAATTCATCAGTCCCTGTCGAGCAATGTCGGTGGAAGGCCTTACCTCCCAACGCTTGGGTTTCACTGCGATCGAACGACCGGACAAATGTCCCCCGGTTATCCGAACTTTAGATTCCATTGTTGCAAAGCATGGACCAGCCTTTGCCGAATATTGTCCAAATCTGAAGACCCATCCGAACCCCGGTTCATTCCACCAGTTGAGTAAACCTGCTCGAAGGAGAGATTCAGAATGCTTCGCTCTTCCGCAGAACAATTCATGGTTTGCAAGAAGTGAATGCAATTAGGACTTTGTTCTGAACGCCTGGCAAGCGCATGGTACAGGATATCGGTCGCTGTATTCCAAAGGTATCTACCTTGATGAATTAAACGAAGGCCTTCGAAGATCCAAAGTCCAAAATCCCTATCCCCCCTAACAACGGCCAGCTGCCTTCCTTTGGTTTCGGTGTTACGAAAAGTTTCCAGCCAATACAGGGTCCATAAGGCAGAGGCGCTGTGAAAACTCCAACGGGTCATGTCGCTTGACAGACCCTTGACGATGGACATGGGAAGGGCAAAGAGTTGGGCCATATCCAATTCGGGTACTCGCTGCCACCCCAGAACTTCTCCGTTCAAGGGACCGCATACGGATTCAAAGAGGGTCACTAAGTCAGTAATCGACTCATCATCAGTGATTATGCCGCGGGTAGGCTGGGTGATGGGCCATTCGTCCAAGAGGGCTGCCGGTATCCAAGTCTGTCGAGGCAAATCCGCGATCAATTCAGCCTCTGTCCATTCATCCATGGAGTTCATCCACCTCGATAAGCGCTCGGAAAGGCCCTCGGAAATATCCTCGTTTCCTTGTTGGGAAAGAGCAGGAGGCTCGACCCAATCGATCTGCGCTTGGATCAACCCCAAAGCTTCCTGTTCCCTCCATGCGCTCAGGGATTCAGGGTACAGAATCTCTGGATAAGGGTATGGAAGAGGGTTCGTATCGACGCTATCCAGGGAGTGCCACTGGCGATTCCAAGCCCAATATCCCTTCAAAGGTTTGTTCAAAAGGTATGGGATCGTTTAAAATCAAAAAGGCCCAAAAAACTTATTCCCAGTTCCCGCTGAGGTTGGCATCCACCATGGAACCAACGCGGAGCACTTTGCGGGTATCGAAGGGTGCAGAGTCTTCGACCTCAAACACATTAAGTTCTAAATTGCTTTTCTTGACTTTGCCGGCGCGCAGTGTGAACTTCGCGGTATCCGCAAAGGGAACATAGCACAATGAGTCAATGGGGTAATTCTTGAACAAGGAATCGGCCACGGAAATCAAAATCGTTTCGTACCGAATTCCTTTGCGGATATCGACGGAATCGTCGGGGTTTCCAATCACTTTGGTGATTTTCATTTTCCCGCTTTTGGTGTAGTTGATGAGTTTTTCCCAGGTATCGGCAAATTCACCGTTGTTTTCGCGGTAGGCAACCTGAGCGGTACGAATCATTTTGAGGCGTTCAATCACGAATCCGTAACGATAATCTCTTTCTTTGTCGAACCGGAGGGGTTTGGCAATGGTTTCAATCGTTTCGTAGGTTAACCAGACGATAAGGCCCAGGAGGACGATTTTGAAGAGGTTTTGGAGGCTCATAAACGGCAATTAATTTGCAATAATACAGTCAAGGAGCCTATCAGGCATTGAAGTTCATGTAAACATTTTGGAAACAAAGGTGTTGACAAAACATGGATCGCTTTTCCATCAAAGATATCGAGGCCCTTACCGGCATCAAAGCCCATACCCTGAGAGTGTGGGAGCAGAGGCATGCGGTAATCTGCCCCAAGAGGAGTGAAACGAATATTCGCTATTACGACCAGGACGATCTCCGTAAATTACTGGGAATCACAGCCTTGATGCGTCAGGGACACAAGATCTCCGCGCTGGCCCGCTTAAGTAACGAGCAGCTGCATTCTGCGGTTCTGGAGCAGGAGATGGCCCCCCTGCCCTTGGATGAAAGGTTGGAAGCGCTGACCTTGGCCATGATAAGCTTGGATGAGAGGGCCTTTCGAAACCTCTTGTCCAAGGCCTTCGATCAATGCGGGGTCGAGGAAGCCATGATGGAGCTCATATTTCCATTTTTTCGTCGAATCGGGATCCTTTGGCAAACCGGGTCCATTAACCCGGCTCACGAACATTTCATCACCAACATCATTCGGCAAAAAATCATTGTGGGCATCGACAGGCTCGAAGAAACGGCCTCCTTGGACCCTCATTCAAGCCACTACAGGAATTGTAAGTATCTCCTTTATCTTCCTGAAGGGGAATACCATGAATTAGGTTTGCTTTTTGCCTCCTACCTGCTCAAGGCCAGGGGTCAAAGGGTGGCCTATATCGGGACCAATGTTCCTTACCCAGATTTGGCTATCCTGGACCAACAATATCAACCGGACTTTACCCTTTTTGCGTTGACCTCGGCCATTGCCCAGGGCTCGGTGGGGGAATACCTTGCCAAGGTCAGGGCTGACTTTCCCCAATGCACCCACCTGGTTACCGGACCCTTGGCCGTCATGGCCGAAGAGGAGGTCTCTTGGGATGGCCCGTTAAAGCTGATTCGTGATTTTCGTGAACTGATCGCTCTGGTAGAAAGGGAGGCTCGAGCCTCTTAAGTATCAATCAAGGTCACCTTCCATCGGTGTACTTTTGAGGCCATGCTCGAATCCGTGCTTCTTGTTGTTGGAACGCTCCTCGGCTTGGTGGGGATGGAGGTATTTGGATGGTTCATCCACAAATACCTGATGCACGGCCCCTTGTGGTTTATTCACCGGACGCATCACCGTCCTTCGGGTAAGGGTCCCGAATGGAATGACCTCTTTTCCTTGTTGTTTGGGGGAATGGGAATGGGTTTTTTGTGGTGGGGGTTGGAGGATAGGCCGCTTGTTCTAGGGACAGGGGTTGGAATATGTCTCTACGGCGCTTTGTATTTCATCATGCACGATGGTTGGGTTCATCGCCGCTGGAGGGTACCGATGCGATCTCGGTTTCCTTATATCGAGGCTATGATTCGGGCCCATCGGGCCCATCATGTTTCCTTGAAGGCCAAGCCTTCGGAGTCTTACGGCTTGCTTTGGTTTCCGAGCAAATTCCTTATCAAGAAACCCTAAGGCCTATCTTTGAAAAAAATCAACCTATGCGCATCGTAACCCTGTCATTATTCGCCGTTTTGCTTACCCTTTTGTCCTCCCCGAATACCGCCGGTCAAGCCCCGGCGGAGTCTCTGCGTTACCCAGACACCAAAAGGGTTGACCAATTGGACAACTATTTCGGAAAAGTCGTTGAGGATCCCTACCGCTGGTTGGAAGACGATCGATCCGAAGAAACGGCTGAGTGGGTGAGTCGTCAGAACGAAACCACCTTTGGATACCTCAAGGCGATACCCTACCGCGCAGATGTGCGAAAGAGGCTGGAGAAATTATGGAATTACGAGAAATACTCCGCCCCGTTCAAGGAAGGGAAATACACCTACTTTTTCAAAAACAATGGCCTTCAGAACCAGTCTGTGCTGTACCGTGAAATTTCCGGGAGCAATGCAAGCCCTGAAATTTTTCTTGATCCCAATAATTTCTCTAAAGATGGAACCTCATCCCTCGCAGGTATTCAATTCTCCGAAGATGGCTCCCTCTGCGCGTATCAAATCAGCGAAGGGGGATCGGATTGGCGCAAAGTGGTGATCATGGATGTGCTAAAACGGAAGCTTTTGGGAGATACTTTATTCGATGTTAAGTTTTCGTCCCTATCATGGAAAGGGCAAGAAGGTTTCTTTTATTCCAGCTACGATAAGCCCAAAGACGGCTCTGCACTTTCGGGCAAAACCCAGCATCACAAATTGTATTACCACCGAATGGGCAAACCTCAAAGAGAGGATGAATTGATTTTTGGTGGGGAGAAACAGCCTTACCGCTATTTGGGTGCGGTGGTTAGCGAGGATAATCGATGGCTCTTTATTTCCGCAGCACAGGCTACCTACGGTAACGAGCTTTATGCCA
>VGFN01000054.1 GCA_016868875.1 Bacteroidota bacterium | reverse complement strand
GAGAGGTCTTGGCTTTCCCCGTGCTGGGCATAAAAATCCAATAAAGCACCGACCATGGTGGGCTCGCTTTCGAGGCTTCGCGCTGTGGCGAGAGCTTTAGCCGCTTGGTCTTTGACCAAACCCTTCAAGCCAGCCGCTGCAACGAGCAACGATGAATCCTTGCTCAGTACCTGCTCCAACCACCCTGCTTCCAAGGCTTTGCCAGAGTCCGAGGTTTCAAGGATTTTGATCAGCGCCTTTTGGCGAACGGAGGATCGAGTATCGGATTCCACAGTTTTACCGAGCAACTTATAAAGCAGAGGATCTTGCTTCAGCACGTGAACGGGAATGGATTCTGCCGCCAAGGATCGGATAACCGGAGAAGGGTCCTGCAAGGCGCGTGTAACAATGTTTTGGTATTCCATAGCCTCGGTGACCTTGGCGGGGTCGTTCCAAGCCCCAAAGAATAGTGGATTGCGAAGAAGTTGCTCAAGCGCCCTTTTGCGATCGTAGTAAAAAAGCCCCCCCTTGAATTGCAAAACAAATTCTTCAAAAGTTCGTTGATCGTCGTATTCGCACAGGAGAATTCTCCCCAAATCATGCCCCGTCCATACCGGCAGGGGCAAATCAAAACGAAATTCTTGTTCTTGCTTGTCGAGGACGATTCGCCGGGAAGTGGATGAATCGTAAAAGTAAAATTCAAGCTGAATCGGCAAGGAAAAGAGCTTGCCCGGAATTGCGCTGTGTTTCTGGGCAATATTGAAAACACATTGTTTAGCGTCTTGGTCATAACGGTATTTTATCGAAAGCACAGGGTGCCCCTTGGACAAGAACCACTGGTTGAAGAAAACCTGCAAATCCCTTCCGGTGACCTCTTCGCAAACGATACGAAAATCATGAATTTCTGCTGCTTTGAAGCGATGCTTGGTGAGGTACAAGCGAAGGGACTCGAAGAAGGCCTTGTCGCCAATCTCGTTTCGTAACATATGAAGAACTCTCGCTCCTTTGGCATAGCTGTGCCGATCAAACATGTCCTCGTTGTCTTCGTAATAATACCGGATAAGATCCACTTGTTTGCGGCGGGATTCTGCCAAATAATCACGCAGGTTGCCCTCCAAGGCCGCGTCGGCCTCTTCTCGACCGTAGGCGTGTTCGTACCACAGCGGCGTCCCGTACGTAGCAAAGGATTCGTTGAGGCTAAGGTTGCTCCAACTCTCGCAGGTGACCAGATCGCCAAACCAATGATGGAACATTTCGTGGGCCACCGTGCCTTCTGCGGACCCATCGACCAATTCCCTGGCGCTTCGTTGGGCCCATTGACCAAACACGACAGCCCCGGTATTTTCCATCGCCCCGGACACGAAATCCCTCACGGCAATTTGATGGTAGCTCGACCAAGGATAATCCACCCCAAGAACTTTGGAGTAATAGTCAAGCATATCGGGAGTCCTGTGGAATATTCGAGCCGCCAAGGGCGCATATTGAGGCTCTACATAATAGTGCACCGGAATATTTCTCCACGTATCCTTGGTCACTGAGAATTTGCCCGCCGCAATCATGGCCAGGTAGGGCGCGTGCAGTAGGTTATGCGACCAGGTGTCCGTTCGGGTTCCGTCCTCATGCCGAGTGGAGCCCACCATGATTCCGTTGGAAAGGGTCACCATGGCCGTATCCACCCGAATCGAAATTTGCTGGGTCATTTTCTGGTTAGGGGCGTCGATGGTGGGGAACCAACAAGAATTATGATCCGTTTCGCCCTGCGTCCAAACTTGAAGGGGCTTATCGGGGTAAACCGAATCTGGACGGATGAAGTACAGGCCCTTTTCGCCTTGGATTGCCGCCGATCCCGCCCCCGCATTCAAGGAGTCCGGAGAGGCGAGGTAGTCCATGTGAATCTCCAGAGCGGTTCCGCCCGCCAGGGTTTTGGGCAATTTGGCCGAAACCACCTTGCGGTTGTAGCGGTAGGCTAGTTCAATCCAGCGGTTTGAATCCGCATCGAGGGTACGCATGGCCAACCGACGGATGGTAAATCCTTGGGCATCCAAGTCAACGCTTTGAACGGGATAAAATCCAACTTGCATGCGGATCCATGCTTTGCCTTCCAATTGGGCGGTCTCGAAGAGGGGTTTGAGATCAAGCTTGGTGTGAACCAAGCGGAAATCCAGGGGCCTGGATGCCCGGTACCATTGAGTCCATGCGGGGGTTGTATCGTTTTGGATAGCGCTTAAGGTGGCCACGTTTTCAGAAAATGGGCTTGCCCCCGTAGGCTTGGCCGTCGGAATGGACCTGTGGGTGCAGGCTGTTACGACCATGGCCGCAATGCAGAATAACAAGTTGGTTCTCATCGGGAAATTGTAGTTTTTGGGCTTATTTTCGCAAACTTATGCAGAATTTAGCCATGAAAGCAGGGGAGGGTGATTTGGCGCCCTATCAAATTCTTTGGGACGGCGTGGAGGTTCAGCTTTCTGTGGATTCGGCAGGTCGCATTTTTATCCAAGGTCGAAGTCAGGGTATTGATGTTGACACATCACCGGGCGCGGGCCAAACCCTTCATTTGTTGATTAATGGGCGATCTATACGTTTAGAGCACCTGCAACGAACGGAGGAAGGTGATCTTCCTTTGAGGATTAACAGCATTCGTTACCGCTTACCCATCAAGAACAAGCGAGAATTGTTGCTCGCCAGCATTCAAGGCGCCGGAACCAAGGACCGCAAGCAAGCAGCCCTCAAGGCCCCAATGCCTGGCCTTGTTTTGCGGGTTTTGGTCACTGAAGGCCAGGTACTGCAGGCGGGTGATCCAATTTTGGTGCTGGAGTCCATGAAAATGGAGAACGTACTGCGCGCACAATCTGAAGGCCAGGTTATTTCTCTCGTTATTCAACCCGGAGAGGCGGTAGAGAAGGGACAAACCCTTGTAAACTTTTCTTGAAATGTGGAAATCGTGTGGATTTTCAAAATGAAACACCTATATTTGGTCTGATAAACCCTATATCATGAGGAAAACCATTTATTCTGCGCTCTTTTTTGCGGTTTTATCTGTTCAGGCTTTAGCTCAATCGGCTATTTTGTCGAGCGGAGGAGATGTGGCCATTGCGGGTTACGGCTCCATGAGCTTCAGCAATGCCCAGCTTTCGGTGGAACAAACCAGCGTTTCTGTAGGTCGAGTTTCTTACGGTGTGCAAATCCCCGTGGAAATCTATGGTGCGCGTTTGGCGGGTCTGTTGCGTTATGCCAATACTGCCGGAACCCCAATGACCAACACCCGCATTAACCTCATTGCCAACGGGCAATTGGTGGACACCGCAAGAACCGATGCCAGTGGGGCCTATTTGTTCAGCGGCATCCCACAAGGAACCTATCAAATGACGGCAACCACCAACAAGCCTTGGGGTGGCTTGGGCGCCGTAAACTCCAGTGATGCCCTCATCATGAAGAGGCATTTTAACGTGATGACCACCCTGACAGGAATTAATTTTCTGGCCGGCGACGTCAATGGAACCAATATTATCAACGGAACAGACGCCTTGTTGGTGCACCGTCGCTACGTAGGCTCGGATAACAGTTTTCCATTGGGAGATTGGGCCTATGATTTGCCAAGCAGTAAACAAATCAATAGCGGCCAAGAATTGCAGGAAAGCAATCTTGCCTTGGTTTATGGGGATGTAAACGGAACCTATACCCCGGATATTAATCTACGCCAACAATGGATCAACCTCGATCCTAACGGAACGCTCCAGGCCTCTAACGGCATAATCGAATGGCCCGTGTATGCACAGGGTTCTTATGATTTAGGTGCTGTGAGTCTTGATTTAGAAATCCCTGAAGGGCTTAGTGTTCAAGGAATACGGATGGGGGGTGAGACTTCCAACGCCGACTTAATTTACAAACAAGAAGGCCGTGAACTGCGTATGGGGTGGTATTCTCTTGAGCCATTCCGGGTCCGTAACGGTGAGCCTTTGTTGTTTCTTCAATTATCAGGAAATGGTGAAGGAGAATTATCCATGGGCAAGTACAGCGAATTGGCCGATGCTTGGGCTGTATCGTACGGGGACTTTATGCTATCTGCGCCAAGGTTGCAGAATCGTAACAATCCTTCATCATGGCAAGCGGTGGTTTATCCTAATCCAACCAACGCAAACACCACCTTATCGGTACGCCTTCCTTCCTCCGGGGATTTGTCTGTAACCGTTACCGATTTGAGCGGCCGGGTTGTGAATCAAGCCACCTACTTCTTTACCTCAAACGGCAACCAAGAAATCAACCTAGAGAGTGGCGCATGGGCAGAGGGACAATATCACGTTGCTCTCAATTTTGTCAGCGCAACCCAAGAGTTCTCCACTCGTCTCAAATTCAACAAAATCAAATAAAATTATCAATCCATAAACCAACCAACACCCCTTAAAATCCAAACTCATGAAAAAAGGCTTACAAATCCTTGTCATGCAAATGTTGATGATGCTGATGGTGGCATCTCAAGTTTTTGCTCAGGTTCCTGAGCGCTTCACCCACCAAGCGGTGATGCGTGGCGCCAGCGGACAATTGCTATCCAACCAAAGCATTGGCGTTCAAGTATCCGTTTTATCGGGTTCTGCAAGCGGTTCTGCTGTTTATATGGAAAGGCATACTGCAACCACCAATGCCAACGGCTTGATGAGCATTGAGATCGGTGGAGGGGTAGCTCAGTTAGGCACTTTTGTTGGTATCAACTGGGGTAGCGCTGCCTTTTATCTGAAAGTTGAAGCCGATTTAGCGGGTGGTACCAACTACGGTATTTCCAGCACATCCCAATTGTTAAGCGTTCCATTCGCTTTGTATGCCAAAAACCCCGGTCCTGCTGGCCCTGCCGGTGCCCAAGGCCCCGCCGGTAACGACGGTGCCCCTGGTGCCCCTGGTGCTGCCGGTGCCCAAGGCCCCGCTGGCCCTGCTGGTGCCCAAGGCCCCGCTGGTAACGACGGTGCCCCTGGTGCTGCCGGTGCCCAAGGCCCTGCTGGCCCCGCCGGTAACGACGGTGCCCCTGGTGCTGCCGGCGCCCAAGGCCCTGCTGGTCCTGCCGGTGCCCAAGGCCCCGCCGGTGACGCCGGGGCCCCTGGTGCTGCCGGCGCCCAAGGCCCTGCTGGTCCTGCCGGTGCCCAAGGCCCTGCTGGCCCTGCAGGTGGTGTAACTATTCCATCAGGAACTCCTAACGGTCCAGCGTCTTTGTTTGTGTGCAACGGCACGCTTCAATTTAACCCATGTACAGCCACTTTAACTACTGCAGCTGTTACTGGAATTACGGCCAGCGCAGCCACATCGGGCGGTAACATTACCAACGATGGTGGTGCTTCGGTTACCGCTCGTGGTGTTGCTTACGGAACCTCATCCAATCCTACAGTATCCGGAACGGTGACCAGCAACGGCACAGGAACGGGTGCTTTTAGCTCTAGTATGACAGGACTTAGTGCTTCTACGGCCTATTTTGTTCGTGCTTATGCCACCAACAGCGCAGGTACAGCTTATGGTAACGAATTAACCTTCACCACAGCAGTACAACAAGTTGCCCCAACCGTGACCACCACCGCCATCAGCTCCATTACCTCATCTTCCGCAGTGAGCGGTGGTGATGTAACCAGCGATGGAAACGCTTCGGTTACCGCTCGTGGTGTTGCATACGGTACGGCCGCTAACCCAACAACCGCCAATACCACCGTTTCCGGTGGAGCGGGTACAGGAGCCTTTAGCAGTAACATTACTGGTCTTTCAGCAAGCACAACCTATAATGTTCGTGCCTATGCAACCAATTCAGTGGGTACCTCTTACGGTAGCAACCTGTCGTTTACAACTTCTGCGCCTCCTGCTACGCTTGCTTCGGTTTCTACCACTGTTGCCAGCTCAGTGACTTGTTCGACAGCAACATCGGGTGGTAACGTGACCAGCGATGGTGGAGCATCGGTAACAGCCCGCGGTGTGGCATATGGTACTGTGGCCAATCCAACTACGGCTAATTCTACGGTCAGTGCCGGAACAGGAACTGGATCTTTCACCAGCAACCTCACCGGCCTTAGCGCTAGCACAACGTACAATATGCGTGCTTTTGCAACCAACAGCGTTGGTACGGCCTATGGATCACAAGAATCCTTTAGCACTACAGCTTGCGGCTCACCCGGTATTACGGCATCATGCGTAGGCACTGGTACCAATGTTGTGACGACTATTCCTGTTTTGAGCAGCACCTGTAACGTGGGTGACACCATCGTAGTCCCTGTGACCGTAACAATGGGGTCAATTCCTACTGCGGCTATTTCACTGGCTATGGATTATGATAGTACGAAACTGCGTTGTATTTCGGCGGTGACCAGCCTCAACTCCGCTATTTCTGCTGGATTCCTAAGTAATTGCGGTTTGTTTTCGAACCAGACTCCCAACCCACCCTATACCAGCACTACAAGACGGCAATTCCGTGCGGCCTGGTTTAATCTTACTCCGGTCACAATCAACGGATTGTTGTTCAATGTAAGGTTTGTGGTTACCGCTCCCGGTAATACCGCCATCATCTGGGATACGGCTACTGCCGGTAACTGTGAATTCGCTGACGAGTTTGCTGATGTAATTCCAAACACACCATTCTGTAATGGAGGAATAAATTGCCCATAAGCCAGGGTTTATAGATTCTATGGCATTATTTAGAACCGCCTCCGAAAGGGGGCGGTTTTGTTTTAGAAGGGTTTTAGGGGCGGAAGGGCCGTTATTGTCGTGGTAAAATCGAATGGCGCAGGGGCAGTCAAAAGCTGTATATTTGCGGTAGAAATGGAGGGGGCGTAAGCCCCCTTTTCTTTTGTTTAAACTTTGAAACCAGCCACTAACGATTTATTCCAAACAGGAATGACACCCAAAGCGCAGCCTACAAGCAAAACAAGGGCTATAGACCGGATTCGGGATGCGGAAGAGATGACGCTGCCCCAGACCCCGGAATTATTAGCCGATTTAAAGCGCCAAGTGGCCGGGCATATCGAACTCGCCTTGGAGGGAACTGCGCAATTTGTGGTTGGGATACAGTGGTCTCCCGATTCTCGAAGGCTTTCGGTTAAGATGGACGGTGACCAGGGCGTCAATATTGATGCATGTGCATCCCTTAACCGCTCTCT
>VGFN01000053.1 GCA_016868875.1 Bacteroidota bacterium | reverse complement strand
CCATCCACCTGCTCCACCCTGAAATCCATCAGCCTTGCGGTGAGTCCTGCGAATACCGGTTCCTCGCTGGCCAAGTAATAGCCTTTGAAATGTTGGTTCAGCCATAATCCTTGGCGCGCTTCGTCCAAGGCCCCTTCCAGTGGGGTGGATGCAAAGACAAGAGGGGCCTGTACGGCTTTTTGTTGCATATGCACCAAAATCTCAGCCCCCTTAGGGCCTATGCCCTTCTCGTATCCCTGGACCCGATCCTGTATTCGATGGATATGGGGAACAAGGTCCAGGGCTTTGTGGCAATGGGTATAGAAATCCCCGGACCGCAGCATCTTGTAGGCGTAAGGTTGCAAGTCCAAGGGCACCTGCTTGCCGTGATAACCAAAGAAGTCCATACGATCCCAGCGATGAGCCAACAAGCCTTCGAAGGGTCCCTGCCCCTGTTCCCAGAAACACCAGGTTCGGTCATTCCCTTCCTTGACCTCGGCTTCGATCACCCCGATGCGCAGTCCCGACCATTGGGGTGCGGCCAAGCGGTAAGCAAGGCTTAATCCCGCAGCGCCTCCGCCTGCGATCAGAAGATCGTACCGTTCCAAGGATCGCGTTTAGTCACGCTGTTTGAAACCGTATGGTTTGGCCAATAACCAACGACCCACCCACCACTGCACCGTGGTGGCCACGAGCAGCATGGTCAGGGCATCCACCACCAAGACAGCCGCCATGTAGCCAGGGCCGCTCAAGCGGGTGATGGCGCCCACCGTGGCTAAGGTGTTCATGGAAATTCCATTCCATAACATACTAAGCGTCAAGGCGAGCAAGGCGAGCAAGCCGTATTTCCACCAACGCGGGTGGCGTATCGGCATCAGCCCCACCAACGCAGAGGCCACCAGCCATCCCCATAACACAGGCAAATTGAGCAGAGCAGACACCAGCAGAACAAGACCGGCGGCGTACCAAGGAGGGTTAGAACGGGAGAAGGCCATGGGTATAGAACATCAAAGAGGTGAAACAAATTTAATTGGAACTTCCTGAGGCCTTGTGGGGACTTGCAACGCTTGGGATTGCTCGAAAACGAACCGTGCGTAGCCCGGGGCCGCTGCCGCGATAATCTTGTTCGCGGAAGCCCTTGCGTTGAACGGCGGGATGATACACCCCATGGAGCCAATGCGCGATTTGATCCCGGTAATGGGGGCTGTTGAAGCGACCGCTTTGGCCGCCAGTGAGCATCAGCCTGGCCTCCGGGCCTTGGGGACCCAGGCCAATCAAGGTGCGCATGCTGGCGGAATGGTTGCTGGGCAATTTGCCGGCCACGTTCAGCGTGCGGTTATTCCCTGGGCTGGCAAAGGGGGCCATCGACAAAGGATCCAATTTGAGCAAATGCTGCACCCAGGTTTGATGATAGCGTCCGTAAGACCAGCCTTGGGGATCCTTGCCCAGACTCCGGCTCAAACGGGCCAAGGAGGAATCCCAAACATTGCGCGCAAAGGCCATCTTGGGCATCCAACCTTGGGCCATGCGCAACGAATCACGATTCACCAGCAGGTGCAGGGCATAGGTCTCCACCGGGAGCCAACGCAGTCCGCTGTCCAAATGCGCCCCGATCATTTCCATGGCGGTTCGGCGAAAAGAATTGTACAAGGTAGGGGCCACCCTTACCGTATCCAAGACCCCGTCCCAATCCTTGAGGGTAGCCCAATGAGAACCGGAAATTTGTTGCAACAACGGTTTGAGCATTTCCCATTCCCCATCGTACACGTCCATGTGCAATACACGGAGTTCCTCGGGGCCCATGCTTCCGTCCGCATGGCTGTCCATAAGGCTCGATATGCGCTGTCCGCGGGTTCTAGACTCGTAACGGGTGGAGATATGTTCGGCAAGGGGATGATCCACCTGCTCCTGGTTGGCAGAGGCGACATAGCCCGTAGCGGGGTTCAATCTGCGGTACAGATCGTGCATGTTGGTGAAGGGAATACGGGCTGCCCTACGATTTCCGATACGGATACCCCGCTGAGGATCAGGGTGAATCAGGGCTGCGCCGGCGGTCATCATGCCAATATTCCCCGCCGCATCCGCGAGCACAATGTTCTGAGGAGGCTGTCGGAAATGATGCAAAGCGGCAAAGGCCTGTTCAATGTTAGCGGCTCTTTCGAGGTAATGAAAAGCGGCTCCTTCGTTACCGGCTTGTTCGCCAATCCAACGCAAAGCCAAGAGGTTCCCAGAGGCAGTATCGGCAGGACCGAAATAGGTGCGGTAGTATTTCTTGCGCGCCGCTTTCTTCTGGCCTTTGACGCCGATAGCAACCTCAAAGGAATCCAAGGGCTCCCAACGCCCATCAAGCTTGTAGCGGCCTTTGCCATCCCTCTCCAGCAGATAGAAATCGGTCAGATCCCAAGTGGCGTTAGTCATGCCCCAAGCCACATGCTGATTGAAGCCGGTGATCACAAAGGGGGACCCCGCCACCCCAAAACCGCGGCTCCATGCGCCCGCTTTTCCGTCTTTGGCGACCACTTCTTTGTGAATTTCGTACCAAGTCGATGGAAAAGCGAGCATGAGGTGGGTATCGTTGCAGAGGTAGGGGCGACCGTTCCGGGTTCGGCGACCGGATACGGCCCAATTGTTGCTTCCGAGCCCAAAATCGTCCAAAGTTTTGACCTTGGCCTGCGGAAAGCGCATCATGGAAACCGGACTCAGCGGGGCTGGGCTGCGGTATCGGTACACCCCCGAGCTACCGGAGACCCGTTGTTCCGCATCCAGGCCAGGGACCGTAACCAAGCTGCGGTATCGCGTCTCGTCCATCGCAAATTCGGGATAGATGGGATGCCGTAATTCAGCCGTAATCCGGGTTGGGTACCAGAAATTATAACATTCTTCGCCCAAGACAAATTGCATTTCCGTAGCCTTCAAATCGTCCTCGTTGTAGGACAAAATATGGGACATGTACCGAAGCAAATAAAACAAATTTTCTTCCTTCCATGGGCTGGGCTCAAAGCCTAACAAATGAAATTCCAAAGGCTTGTCGCCAGGACCCATCGCAGCAATATAATCGTTGATACCCCGGGTATAGGCGGCGATTTCGGCAGCCATAGCGGGCTCATCTTCAGCATATTGATTCCACCATTGCGGGGCTTTGCGTTCGAATTCCAATTTGCGCCAAAACATATCACTTTCCAAGGCGACCGCACCGACCACTTCACTGATTCGCCCTTTGACCACGCGGCTCATCAATTCCATCTGAAAAAGGCGATCGCGAGCATGCATCCAGCCTACACCGTAGGCGACAGCCTCCGCGCTCTCCCCGAAGATATGCGGGACCCCCAAACTGTCGATGCCTATACGGAGATCGGCATAGGGGCCTTCGATTTCAAGATCCTCATTTTCCGCGCCAGTGATCCGTAGGGGTGATGATGACCAATGAAAAAAGGAGTGAAACGGGGGGAACCCCTCCCAAGGCTTATAGAGCAGCCAGCACCAGGCCAGTGTTGCTCCTAAAAGGAGTAAACGAGATCGCACAGACGAAAATAAAGCCCTTTAAGGGTATTTTTAAATTAATATTGACAAACAAAACCTACTATATGCTTGTACTCAAAACCTCGGCTTCCCGTTTTGTTTTGATCTTCTCCTTGGCCATCGTGGTTGCGCTGCCTTGCTTGAACCCTCTTGCGGCACAATCCGCGGGCGGTTCGGCTCTGATTCGAGGCGAAGTCCGGGACGCCCGCAATGGACAATCCTTGGTGGGGGCTTCGGTGATCATCCGCGGCACCACCCAAGGCGCAACCACCAACCTGGATGGAAAATTCAGCATCGAGGGCAACCTGGTGAGTGGGCAATCTTATCCGCTGGTGGTTTCATACATTGGTTATAACACTGTCAATGTCAACGGTGTAGCCGGGGGCAAGGCCTTGGTGATCAAGCTCGAAGAAAGCGCCTTGGATCTGCAGGGTGTGGAGATTGTGGATTCCCGCATTTCGGAGAAGCAAAAAGAATCAGCCCTGACCGTGGAGGCGATGGATATCCTCGCGGTCAAGGAAACGCCTTCGCCTTCCTTCTACCAGGGATTGGGTACGATGAAGGGGGTGGATTTGACGACGGCTTCTTTGGGTTTTGTGATTATCAACACCCGCGGTTTCAATTCCACCTCCCCGGTTCGATCGCTGCAATTGATTGACGGGGTGGACAACCAGGCCCCGGGTCTGAATTTTTCGTTGGGGAATTTCCTAGGAGTCTCGGAATTGGATATCCAAAAGGTGGATTTGGTGGTGGGGGCTTCGTCGGCGTTTTTTGGACCGAACGCCTTCAACGGGGTAATCAACATGAGCACGCGTTCGCCTTTCCAGCATCAGGGCATCAACGCCAGCATCAAGGTAGGCGAAAGGGCGCTGACCGAAACAGCAATCCGATACGCCTGGGCCAACAAGGACCGCAACGGGAACGACAAAATGGGATGGAAGTTTAACATGTTCTACCTCAAAGCCAACGATTGGCGGGCGGAGAATTACGGGCCTTCCACAGCTTCTCAAAGCCCCAAAGGAGCCCCCGGTGGTTACGATGCAGTCAACGTGTACGGGGACGAAGACGAGGGACGCTTCAACGATGCGCGAGGTGAAGCCTTGCAGTTACCCGGCTTGGGCATCTTTTATCCTTCGGGTTATCGCGAAGCGGATTTGGTGGATTACAACATCAACAACCTCAAATTGAACACAGCTTTTCATTACATGCTCAAGCCCAAAGTGGAGTTCATTGCTTCCTCCAATTTTGGAACGGGAACCACCGTTTACCAAGGGGAGAACCGCTTCAGGCTCAAGAACATCCTCTTCTTCCAGAACCGTTTGGAATTGCGCAAAGAGGACGATTGGTTTATCAGGGCCTACGCGACCAACGAAGATGCCGGGGATTCCTACGATGCGGTAGCCACTGCCAAAAGAATGAAGGAAACTTATCATACCCTGGATATCTGGAACAAATCCTACGCCTCGGTTTGGCAAACTTCGATTTTGGATTCGATTTATGGAATCGCGGGCAAGCCGGGTTTGTTACCCGACCACTGGAGGCCTTACCGGGGTTCCTTCTCGGGGATACCTACTGTCCTAAGCGATAGCCTGAACTTTTTCTTGAATGCACCGGGCGCTGCGGAGGCTTTGGCGCGCTGGCATGAACAGGTTCGCTTCAAAGTGAACAACGGCTACCAGACCGGGAACCTTCGGGATCCGAATCCCATCCCTTTTGCGTTGCCTGGTTCAGCGACTTTTGATTCGCTGTTTAACGTAATAACCACAACCCTGCCCAACAAGGGTCGGGGCGGCACTTTATTTTATGACAAATCGGCTTTGTATCATTTGCAGGGCGAAAAACGCTTCAAACCCATCGAAAACATGGAAGTGGTGGTTGGTGGTAGTTTTCGCCAATACCGCCCCGATAGTCGTGGTACCATTTTCAGCGATACGGTGCGCTTGACTTACCAGACCAAGGACTCGTCCTACATGGTTTGGAACCCGCTGATATTGGATAGTGTCTTGGTGACCAAAAGGGATACCATCGGTCGAACCGAAACCCCGACCAGCATTGTGAACAGCGAATACGGATTATACGGCGGGGTAGAGTACAAAATCAATAAATTGATGTTGGGAAATCATTTGCTCGGTGACCTCAAAATCAACGCCACCTTTCGTACGGATAAGAACATCAATTTCAAACGGGTGTATTCACCTGCCGTATCGATGGTCTTGACACCGAACCAAAAACATGTTTGGCGTTTGTCTTTGTCCTCGGCGGTACGAAACCCAACCTTGGCTGATCAGTACCTGTATTACAACGTGGGGCCAGCGATTCTGGTGGGTAATGTGTCAGGATTTGATTCCTTGATTACCCTAAATTCCTTCCTGGATTATTTGGGGACAACACCCACCACCGACAAGTTGAAGTACTTTGATGTCAAGCCTATACAGCCCGAACAGGTGCGCACCGTGGAGTTTGGATACCGGGGGATGTTCAAGAAGCTGTATGTGGACGCAGGCTATTACCACAGTTGGTACACCAACTTTATTGGGTTTAATGTTGGGGTGCAGTCCAAATTCCAAACGGGGATTGGGGGCGGCTTTCCGATTCGTGAAACTCTTCGAATTTACCGCGTTGCCGCCAATGCGACGGGAATTATTACAACACAAGGCTTTTCGTTAGGCGGCAATTATTATTTGAACCGAGAATTAGCCTTTAATTTCAATTATTCCTGGAACAAACTGGTGAATGCTGGAAAAGATACGGTAATTATTCCGGCCTTCAATACCCCGGAGCATAAGTACAATGTCGGATTGAGCGGCCGTGATATGATTACCGAGATTCCGTTACCCGGCGGGAGTTCCTATACGCTGGCCAATTGGGGCTTTAACATCAATTACAAGTGGATACAGGGCTTTGAGTTTCAAGGTTCGCCCCAATTCACCGGGCCTATTGACAGCTACGGAATGGTGGATGCACAAATCAACAAAACCTTCCTGAACTTGAACACGACCCTCAAGCTGGGTGCTTCGAATTTGTTGAACAATAAAGTCTTCCAGGTTTACGGCGGACCGCTGGTGGGCCGTTTGGCCTACGTGTCGCTGAATTTTGAACTGAAGTAAACCCAGGGAGCTTCCCTGCGGGGCTAGATGCAAGCGCCCCGGGCCTTAGGGCTTGATGCGAGCGCCGGGCCTTAGGGCTTGATGCGGACAATTTTGTGGTCCCGGATCACCACCAATTCGCCGTTATTGGCCCTCTTGGTTTTTAACAAACGCTCGTAGGCGAGTTCCAGGCCTTGGAGGATTAGGTTCCTTTCCTTTTCAATCGTTGGAATATTGGACATATTGATTTTGGATAGACTCGTAGGCCGACGGCACAAAAATAGTAGGTAGGTTGGCAGATTTTCTTTCGACGATGAGGTTAAAATTCCCCTTGGACCCGTCGATTATCCAAGCGCAATCCATTCGATCCCAATACTTTTGAAACAAATTGACAATTCCCCGCTTATAGCGACGATTGACAACATCCACGTTAATCGAATGCCCCCCTTCTTTGACCCGGGATTGGACCCTTTGTTGCGCCAATTCAACACTTTCTAACCAGAAAAACAACAAGTGGACACGGTATCCCAGGGTTTGGGCTTTGGCGATGGTGCGGAGGTGAATGGAGGCGGCGAGGGTAGTTTCAAACGCAAAATCAACGCGTTGATTCATGAGTTCTTCGATTCGATGCAGCATCAATCGACCTGCTTCGATGGCCACGCTTTCGGGCCGAAATGGAGAAAGGCCTTTGGCAATTTCGTCGGCATTCACAAACTCGTAACAATGCAAAAGTTCCGGCAAGACCGTGAACGAAGCCGTGGTTTTGCCGGCGCCGTTGCATCCACCGATAATGTACATGGTGGGCACTGAATCGGTATGAGGAAGGGTCATGGAATTGCAAAGCTACATCATGGACCGTCGAACACAAGAACGGGCGATTGTCGGTGCGTCCCAACCTTAAGGCAGGCCCAGGACCAAAAGTTCGCTGACCAGACCAGCGGTAAGGCTCAGGATCACAATCAGCAAGGGCGGCACCCCCCAACGGTGATTAAGCAGGGCAGTCAGTG
>VGFN01000052.1 GCA_016868875.1 Bacteroidota bacterium | reverse complement strand
ACCTAACGGCCGGCATGTTTGGTTTTGAAACACGGGCCTACTTCAAATCCGAAAGCGGTTCCGAAAAAGCCCCGCAAGTTCAGTTCTAATGGCCTCTGACCTGTTTTCACAGGCCGACTTGGACCGATTGAGCGAGTGCATTCGCCAAGCCGAACTCCAAAGCTCCGGGGAAATCCGCGTCCATCTCGAAAAGCGTTGCCGGGGAGCGGCCTTGGACAGGGCCCGCGTTGTTTTTCGTCAATTGGGGATGGATCGAACCGAACTCCGAAACGGAGTGCTGATCTACGTGGCCACCAGCGATCGCAAAGTGAGCATCCTGGGAGATGAAGGCATCCATCAAAAGGTAACGGACCAATTTTGGAACCAAGAGCTGGCAACCTTGGTCCTGGAATTTGGTCGAGGAGCCTTCCTTCAGGGCATGGAACAGGTCATTGCAGATGTTGGAACCAAACTCAAAACCCACTTCCCCATCGGAGACCAGGACCGCAACGAACTTACCAATGAAATTAGCCTGGGTTAGTCGCTGGACGCTCTTGATTGCGGTGATCCTGATAGGGTCAGCCTTGATGACCCCCTGGGCCACCGCCTCCAACAAAGCCATTGCCTCCGACAAAGCCACGAGCGGCATACCGGCCAGGCCAGAACCGGCCCGCCTTTGCAACGATTTCACCGGCACCCTGACGACAGAGGAGATGGCCGATCTGGAGGCATTCTGCGTGGCATTAGACCGGGAAACCTCGGTTCAATTATGCCTCGTGGTGGTTCAGGACATGGACGGCATGGAGGTTTCGGACTTCGCCAACAGGCTCTTTGAGCGATGGGGCATTGGCCGCGCACAACAAGACGACGGCGTTCTGCTGCTGATGGCCCTGTCTGAGCGCAAAATCCGTATAGAAAACGGTTACGGACTGGAATCCATCCTCACAGACGCCCTCAGTCGTCGCCTAATCGAGCAAGATATCGTACCGGCCATGCGGGCTAACGGGCTTGCTGCGGCGCTGAATGCCGGGGCCAACGGCATAGCGGCCATCATTCGAGGGGAATACATCGACGCAGAAGCCCGGTCCGATGGTGCTGACGGGGAAGGGTCAGGGGGAATTAGCCTGTTTTGGTTAGTTTTTTGGTTGGTCATGATCGTTTGGATCCTGGGATCCTTGGGGGGCGGGATTGGAGGCGGGGGCCGAAGCGTGGGAAGAGGGGGAACGAGAAGCATGGGCGGCCCAATTTTCTTTCCCGGAGGGGGATTCGGGGGTGGTGGAGGTGGTTTTGGGGGCGGGGGATTCGGGGGATTCGGGGGTGGCATGTCCGGAGGCGGAGGGGCGAGCGGCTCATGGTAACCTCCGGTCTTGGGAGTCAAACCACCGAACCCCTGAGACTGTGCCCAATAAGAATTTCCGATTATGCCTTGATCGGCAGTATATTGGCCTTTTCCTAACGAAAACACCTCATGACCTCAACCCCCGCACTGCTTCGTCCCTTGCCTGCGATTTTGGCCTTACGGATGCGCTTGGTCTCCGTATTTCTCCTTGCCTCCTTTGGGTTCGGCACGGTTTTGAATGCTCAGCCATTGGACTTTCAAATGGGCCTTCCAACACAGATTAAACTCAAAGGCCAATTCACTCAAGTTCTCGGTGAGGTCAAGGAAACTTATTATGCAATTAGCTCTGAGCCGAACGCGGGCTTTATCCTTTCGACCTTTAACAAAAAGCTTGAGCCCGCGGATGCTTTTAAATTAAGTTTTCCCAAGGATATCAAGCTGGATTATTCCCTCAAAAAAGCTTGGCTCTTCGGAGACCGAATCATCCTGGTGTCCCATTGCTTCAACAAAGCTCTTCGCCAAGATCAATTTCATCTTTGGCATCTTTCCTTGGAAGGCGAAATCCTCAAAGGACCTGTAGAAGCTGCACGAAACAACGGAAACGGAATTGTATTAGACCCTTTGAAAACTCCCTTTATTGGTTGTTCTGTGGATCAGCAAGTGATTTATGTCCTTAATGTGGAGCCTTCATTGTTTAGACAAACCCTTGCCGGGATTCAATGCAAAATGTGGGACAGCGAATTAGAACTTCTTACGAACAAAACACTCAACATTAACGTTGAGAACCAGACCGTCAAAGTGCTTTCAGCTGATTTTCGCGATCAGAATAGTGGCATTGTTACCTTGGATTTGGTCAATATTCCTAAACCAGGCATCAAGGCAATACCCTCATTTGCCCTAAACCAACGTTTGTACAAAATTTCTTTGCCCCAGGCCTCCATGGTGGCTCTTCCCATCAGCGCTGAAGATTTCCCTTACGTACACCAAATTAAGGCCCGTTGGTCCGATGATTCCAAGAGCATTCTCGCGGTTTCCTGCTTATCAGGTAGCTACAAAGGAGGTATCCAAAGCATTCTTGTTCAAAGATGGAATAGCACGGATATTACCCCGGTTCATCGACACGCCTTCCCCATTCCTGCCACCTTCAAGAAAAGTGCAGAACTCCAAAACAAAAAATTCAGAGATACCGGTACGCCCAAAAGACCCATCAAGGAAGTCATGGACCTACAAAATCACCTGGTGGAATTGGATCGTGACCGATTTTCAGTCTTTGGATCCATTGAGCGTTTCAATCGTGAAGTTCCGGTTGGCAAGAAAGCTGATGAGGTTTCCAATGACGCGGCAACCTATACTTACTATTCTCAAGGCAACCTAATTCTAAACGGAACCTGGTCACAGGGTGTTCAACGTTCTATCGAAAACCCCCTCGACCAGATAATTCAGCCCAAAGGAATCACCTTGCCTACAGGGATCGCAGGCCTACCTCATTTCAAACATACCCTTGTTCTTTACAACGACCTTCCTGAAAACATGGTCGTACGTAACCAAGCTTTCAAGGGTAAAGGTGTAAACAACGATAACCTTAAGGATGCACGTTCTGTGCTTCTTCACATCGATGATGAAGGAAGATTTTCTTTTTACAAGCCTTTCGCTGATCCCAAAGACCAAGGAAGAATTTATCCATCAACCTTATTCAAAGAGTCGAATACCTCCTTTGTTTTCTTGGGATCAGACAGTAAGAGCATGATGCGCCTAATCAAGGCTTCTTATTAATTGGCTCGCTAGCGGGTTGCCACAACCCTGCAATTGCCGCGATCGCGTAGGCCCAGGCTTTCCGTCGATCACGTCCAATAACCATACGATGCAATTCAATTCGCTGGGCTTTGTCGGTCTTGAGACCACGACTAGAGAGCACTAATTCCAAGTCCAACAAGAAAGGCTTGGTAGGATATTTAGAATACCCTAACCAGTCCATTTGATCACTCCATAATCGACGGGGCAAGGCCCTATCGCGGTACACTGGCCTCAAGCGAAACGACGCAACACTTTGAAGGCCAAACAAAAAAACGCCAAACAAGATGTTGCGTATTCGCTGGTCTTTTTGGAAACCAATAGGCCAAGATTCGATGAGTCCCTGTCCTGAATTTGACTCACCAACAATGACTTCGCCCCCCCCTATTAAGGCAGACAATCCTCGAGGCAAAAATTTTATGGACGGAGATTGATCAGCGAGATCCTCCATAAAATGAAGAATATTGCTAAAATTCACTGCCTCTGTATCAACCACGATCTCATCCGCTCCTAACGTTTGAACCAAGCTCCTAAGATCCTTGGCATGACCAAGGCTCTCCCTCATCGGATCAGTCGGGGAAACACTTGAATGAACATAGCCAAGCCAGCGAGTACCCCATTCCGTAACATACCACTGCGATACTACTTCCATGGTTGCATCTCTACCAAGGCCAACCGCCATGTTTGCCCTGCGGTGAAGGTATCCACGCTCAGGATAATTCAATAGAATTCGAATGAGCCATTTGAATGAAAACGAAAAAAATAGGCAAGCTGCAGTACCCGCCAAGATTAAACCTCTTGAAAACCGCCATTCAGAAGGGAGAAAAGCATAGACAAAACCTATGGCCAAGGTCCCCATAACCATGCCACGAATTATACGATGATATCGGTATGGGGTATCGTATGCCCCATTAAGCCAAGAACTAAAGACCCATACACTCACATAGGCAGGAATAACATAACTTTTAAATTCGTCGGGATAGGCCAGACCCGGGTCAACCTTGACGGTGTTTTCCCAGAAATGAGTTACGATATTCATCGTCCACACAAAACCCAACCAATCCACAACAGGAAGAAATGCCCATACCGACCAACGCCTCAAAACAGAGACCAACGCCCTGCCCATAATGCCAATTCGGAGCATCATGTGCAACCAAAAAGACTTGGACGAGCCGTAATAACGGCCCGCAAATTCCATCATTGCACCATAAAACATCCGCACATAATGCATGGATTCTTTTTGAGTGCTCTCCCCTTTGAAATGAATTATCGGGTTACTGCCTAAATATCGATTTCGATAACCTGCACGAAGAATTCTGTAACTCCAATCAATGTCTTCACCGTACATGAAATAGCGTTCGTCCAAAAGGCCAATTTCCTGAGCAACTTTGGCCCTTACCCACATAAAAGCACCAGCCAGAATGGCTACATCATGATCCTCCTTTGGATGCAGGTGGCCCAAATGATAGGCCGCGATCCTGGGATGCTTTGAAAACAAGACAGCGAGCCCTGTAAGCTTATAAAAAGCAGCCGATGGAGTGGGCAGACCCCTTTTGGATTCGCGCAAGAAATGACCTCGGCCATCCAGCATCCTAACCCCCAAAGCACCCAGCTTGGAATCGGATTCCATGGCTTGCCAGCAATTCCACAACGTCGTTTCGGTCAGAACGGTGTCAGGGTTTTGAAGGAGGAGGTGCCTGCCTTTGGCCTTACGCAAAGCGATGTTATTGGCCTTTGCAAATCCAACATTTTCTGCGTTTTGGATCCAATGAACCCAAGGAAAATTTGCTTTAATGAGAGCTTCGCTCCCATCTTCAGAATTATTGTCCACCACCCAAACCTCTACATGGTCTGAGCCCAAAGGAGGAAGTCTTAAGTCACTCGGTAACCAACTCTGCAATTCCTCGGTTTCTCCGTCTAATTTTCGATCGAAATAAGCGATAGACTGTTCTAACGATTGCAAAGCGAGGTGCAGGTATCGTTGCACCCGGTAATTGACCAGAACAACCGATACTTCCAATTTCTTCTAATTTATAAAAGTTGAAATTCTTTCAGAACATGCTGATTCCCAAACCTAAATGGGTGATGGCCACCTTCTGTGAAGGCGTCCCCAAGGTTCTTGAAATCCTAACAACCATAGGTCTTCCTTGAAACTTGGCTCTTATACCACCTGTCCATTGCAGACCGAATTGATTAAGATCCGATACCTTCTGGTAGGTATTGCCATTAACATCTTCATATGTATCCAAAAACAAATTATTTACGAAATTATATTCCACCCCAAGTCCTGCATAGACACCGACAGGATCGTCATTATCTGCCATTGAGCCCCTCCCTAAATTCAATTCAAAATTTAGTGGGACATTGACCATAAAAAGGCTGCCAATATTGCTTATTTGTAGTGCAAATCCCACATTAGATCCTGCTGTTAAAGAAACTATATCGCCACCTTTCCACAAGGCGTATCGAGGTACATAGTTAAAACCCTGCAAAAATATTTGAGACGACATCGGAAGTACATCGTTCGGAACCGTTGGGATTTGATACCAATATAAACCTGTAGTCAATTCTTGCATAAATTCGGGATGCCTACTCGCCCAAGTGTCGCCCTCCTCGTTTTCAGAATTCATCGCTTTGGCCTTCCTTGTTCCTTTGGAAGAGGTATAACGATCCAGATCCGTGCTTTGCGCGTTTGCCGCCTGATTCAACCAAAAAATTAGCCCAATGAGTGCCAATTTGTAGCTTTTCTTGTTAAGGTGCATAATGAATTTAAGCTTAAACCGTACTTGTTTGCCCAAAAATACTTGTCTTTCCTATCTTTACCCTAGCTCACCCACGAAAAAAACGGTTTCTAGAAAATCCACCCTATGCAATTTTCCTGCATTCGCGAAATTCACCTTAAATCCCGCAATCTGCGCAAAAGCCTTGCGTTTTACCAAGATTTGTGTGCCTTTCCCACCCTATCCTACATCAAGGACAAACATGCCATTTTTGAGGCGGGCTCTACGCTCTTGTACTGCCATCAACTCAAGAGTGGTCAAGAATTTCCGGGCAGCTCGGATGCCGAATTTGTGAACCAATTCATCAGCGTGGAATGCAGCCCAGGGGAATTTGAAAACAATTTAAAAGAATTGAAAGATAGTGAGTATTCGTTGTTATCCGAAGGTCATTACGATAACAACAAGAAATTTTTTAGGATGGAGGACCCGGACGGGAACTTGATTGAGGTGGTGGAATCGGGTCATTGGGACAAATAATCAACGCCATGAATCTATACCTTCCCAAGAAATA
Organism: Bacteroidota bacterium; assembly: GCA_016868875.1. Classification (GTDB taxonomy): domain Bacteria; phylum Bacteroidota; class Bacteroidia; order UBA7662; family UBA7662; genus SYHX01. Next base: position 1,389 of record VGFN01000052.1, on the reverse strand, counting down.
CCTTGGTGCTGTATGGGCCGCTTTGGTGGCGTTGTGCATGATGGGGGCATGGACCGTTCAAGGTCAAATGTTGGATCCGGTACGATGGACCTGGAGCTACAAAGCCGTGAACGACAGCACCGCCAGGCTGTTGATCAATGCCCGCATCGACAAGGGTTGGCATTTGTATTCGCAGTTCATGAAATTCGGACCGGACCAATTCGGACCGGAGCCTACCGTCTTCAAGTTCGCCTTCCCTGCCGGCATGCAAGCTTTAGGGACGGTGAAGGAATTATCCAAAGTGCACGAAGAAGCCGCCCCGCTCTTTGATGGCCTGGTAGTGCGCTCTTTTGACGGGCAAGCCCTCTTCGCGCAAGAGGTGCGCATACGCTCCGGGCAAGGAACCGTCAAGGGATCGGTCTATTACATGGCCTGCGATGATCATCAATGTCTGGCCCCGCAGGAAAGGGAAATGAAATGGGACTTAAAAGGGTTCGCGGCAGGGAATCAAGATTCGACCGTAGCCAACAGCCCAACCCAGGAAAATACCTCCAGCACCCCAGGCAATGCAGATTCCAAAGCTGGTCGTTCAGATTCCAAACTAAGCCGCCCAGAACCCCAAAAAAGTACTGGGGGCATGGGATGGCTGGCTTTGTTTCTGGCTGGTTTTGCCGGGGGACTGCTCGCCTTGCTGACGCCCTGTGTTTTTCCGATGATTCCTTTGACAGTTTCGTATTTCACTAAGCAATCCAGTACGGCAGGTTCTGCCCTCTTCAAGGCGCTGGGATACGGGCTGAGCATTGTAGTGATCTACGTGAGTCTCGGGATGGGGGTTACCCTGGTTTTTGGATCGGATGCGCTGAACGATATGGCCTCCAACCTGTATTTCAACCTGGCCTTCTTCGTGATGCTCCTGGTCTTTGGCTTCTCCTTTTTAGGGGCCTTCGAAATCAACCTTCCTTCGTCGTGGACGAATCGTGCCGACCGTCAAGCGGATCGGGGAGGCTGGGCAGGCATTTTCTTCATGGCATTTACCTTGGCTTTGGTTTCGTTTTCGTGCACGGGCCCCATCATCGGGACCCTCTTGGTGGAAGCGGCCGTTCAGGGAGCCCTTATGGGGCCTGCTATTGGCATGCTCGGATTTTCGTTGGCTTTGGCCTTGCCATTCACGCTTTTTGCGATCTTCCCCAAGTGGTTGCAGCAATTGCCCAAGTCCGGCTCCTGGATGAATTCTGTCAAAGTGGTGTTAGGATTTTTGGAACTTGCCTTTGCCCTCAAATTCTTGAGCAATGTGGACTTGGCCTACCATTGGGGGCTGCTTGATCGTGAAATTTTTCTGGTGTTGTGGATTGGGCTTTTCACACTGCTCACCCTGTATTTGCTCGGCATGATCCGCTTTGCCCATGACAG
>VGFN01000051.1 GCA_016868875.1 Bacteroidota bacterium | reverse complement strand
AGCCATGCTCGAAAGGCAGAAAGGCCTCTACATCGTGGGTTTGCTAGGGAATGGGTATTTTTGGGGCATGCTGCACCGCAGCGGATCCGCCCCCCAACCCCAGAACCATGCTGCTTAGAAGCCGTTATACCGTCCCACTGGCCTGGGTTGATTTGTTCCTTATCACCGTAGCCTACGGTTTGGGATATTACCTCCGCTTCAAGGAATGGCAGAACCTGGTTAACATGGATTTCCTGGCCTTCGGGGGGTTGCTTTGGTTGTTATGGATATCCTGCGCGTTGGTGGTTGGGCTTTATTCCATCGCCCCTTCTTCGGATCCTTTCCGTAGACTGTGGCTTTGGTTTCGCTGTTTCGCGCTTTTTGCGGTAGGAACCTATGCCTTCAACGGATTGATCAAGGTCTATTATTCCCGCATCCTGATTACCTTGATGCTGGCCGTCACTGCTAATCTCCATGTGTTATGGCATTGGCTGTTCCCGTATATTCTGCGCAGGCTCCGTACCCAACGACATTCAGGAGCCAAAGCGGTTTTGATCGGTAACGACCTCCCCAGCGAGTTTGCGGTCATTCAGCGCAAATCCATCCTAACACTCCCCGAGATTTTGGGGTATTTCGGAACACCCCAAAGCACGACGTTTGCTCGTTTGGGTTCCGTGGATGATTGCTTGGAACAGCTTCCTTCCTTGTTTCGTACCGAAACCATTTCCGATCTCTACTGCTCCGCATCCTTGTTCAAAGGCAATGATTTTCATCATCTTAGCCGAATAGCCGCTGAGCATTTCGTGAATTTGCATTTGGTTCCCGATCAACAAGAAATCCCCTTAGGCCGTATCGAAATCGATTATTTGGGGCATATTCCGGTTTGGAGTCTTCGACCCTTTCCCTTGGAAACCAAGAACGCGCAAACCCTCAAGCGTTTGATGGATGTGCTGATTTCCTCCATGGTGGTGGTGGGCATCCTGACTTGGCTGATACCGTTGATGGCGCTATGGATTCGATTGGATAGCCAAGGACCTGTGTTCTTCGTGCAGCGACGCTCCGGCAAAGACAACAGGCCTTTTCGATGTTACAAATTCCGAACCATGCGGGTCAATGCCGAGGCGGACCTCGTGCAGGCCTCTGCCAACGATGCGCGCATTACCAGGATTGGGACCTTTCTGCGGAACAGCTCCTTGGACGAATTGCCGCAGTTCTTCAATGTTCTGCGTGGCGATATGTCCGTGGTGGGACCCAGACCGCATATGCTCTCGCATACGGAATCGTATTCCCAAGTCATCGAGCGATTCATGGCCCGGCATCGGGTCAAACCCGGCATCACCGGTTTATCCCAGGCTTTGGGTTACCGCGGTGAAACCCGTGCCAAACAGGACATGAAAAACCGGGTCCGGATTGACTTGCTGTACATTCAAAATTGGTCTCCCCTGCTCGATTTCAAAATCATCGGCATGACCGCCCTTAGCCTCCTGCGTTCTGTTCGAGGCGCTGCTATGGAGCCCATTGATGGCCCAAGCGGAGCAGATAAAGGCCGCCGGATCCCTCTGGACTGAAGCGGTCCCTGTCCCAGCCCAAACCTACCGACCAACCCTGGCCTTGGTGCCGAAATTGCAAGGTCAAAGTGCTGCGGCGATGGTCATAACGATCGAGGCCCCAGGCCTTGAAACCCTTTACTTCCCCGGGGACTGGGACCCACCACTCCTCGGCCCATTCCACCGAACGACCCTTGGCCCATTTGTAAGCCAAGGCCCCTTTGTGCCTGCCGTAGGAACTGAGGGGCTCCACCCCCCCGGCCGCCCCAAAATCCGCAAACTGTTGTTGCCACCGCAGGCGATACCCTGCATTCCATCGCCTCCATTGCAAAGCGATCTTGGTATCCACAAATATCCGTGGGCGCACCTGGGACCATTGGGGTAAATTCCGCCAAGCCAAACGCGTTCCTCCCCCCAAGGATGCTGCAAGTGTCGCCTCTTGGGCTTTCCATTTGAGATTATACTCTCCCTTCAAATCCACTTGCAAACGATCGACCCCCCAATAGCGATAACCATCCCAAACGGCATGCTCCGCTTGCAGTCGGTCGCCTTGCAAGCGCAGTTCCGGTTCCAAGGCCAAATTCCACGCGGCCCTTCGGAACACCGTATAATTTCCCTCCAACCACAGGGCAGGACTACCCTGCGCCAGGGCGCCAACCGGGCCCATACAAGCACCCAGGAACACAAGGTGGCCAAGGAGCCCCAAGAATCCCCGGCGCCAAAATCTCATCCCTCCTTTACTCAAAATAATAAACCTTGAGCTGAACAGTATCCCGTAACAAATCCACACGCACCACCTGAAAACGGTGCACCGGCAATCCCGTGCGGGCCTTCAAGTCTTCAATAATGTCCTGATTAGAAGCCATTTGCAGCATCTCAGGTTTGTCGTAGAGAACGGATTTAACCGATTCCCGACGGTAGAGCAAATTGCTTTCCAACAGCGCTGTAATCCCCAAGATGCCTCCCAACACCAACGCCTGCATCCACCAAGGCATCCGCGCCACCGCCGCAAAAACCCCAAAGGCAATCGCCAAGAACAGGTAGGTCATATCCTTGATCGAAATATCTTCCGTTCTGAACCGTAACATTCCAAAAATAGCAAACAGGCCAAAGGCCGCACCCAGCGAAAACTGAGAACCGTTCAGACTGTAGGAGAGCAAGAAGATAACCAAGTTGGTCACAATCAATGTAAAAAACAAATCCCTTGTGCGGTAAACCCCGAAATAAATCCCTCGAACCATCACCCAAACCGCGATCAAGTCCATGGCCAATCGAATCAACAAATCACTTAGCAAAGCATTCTGTAACATAAATTATATCTTTATAGGATTTCGCTTTGGTGTACCAGGCAGGCCTGGCCAACCCAGTCTTCGTAACGCTTCATCTCGGAACAAAGTCCTCCGTGACCCTGGGCCATACCGGACCAAATCTGCATGGTTCGATGATATTTGCTGAAGGCACAAGCCTTGAGCAAGCCCTGGGTGACCAAGGCATCCACGGCATGCCTTGCTCTGCGGGCCTGTTTAAGTTCCACCAGGGTCCACTTCGGAAATTCAAGACGGACTCCACCCAACGAAGCTTGCAATTGGGAATCCACCGTCAGCCTGGAGCCGACTGCAGGATCCCATAGCGTCGTTCGCTGATAGGTGATATGCATCGACGGTTCCAAAGGCTCCGAAAGGCCTGGCCTCTGACGGCCATCTCCCAACAAGAAACCAAATGCGCGGTTTGCAAGGCCAGCAAGCTCCCCGTTCGAGGCCGTGGCGTGGTCCATCGTCATGCGCCGCTTGTCCTGGTAACCTCGGGGATGTTTGACCTTCAATTCCCAGAACGACAAACCGTTGCCTTGGTAAGTTCGGCGCCGAAATTTGAGCCGGCGAGGAATTCCCCTCCGGTGGTCGTTGTAGAAATCTTTGTTGGGCTTATCCCAGTATTCGTTCTGATAAACCTGATTAGACACCCCTTGGACATTCACATAACAATGGGTCGCATCGAGGGCCTGCAAGAGCGCATCCATTTGATCGTCTGAACAAAGGAATTTGCGGTCAAAGCGCTTCATCAAAGCGGACCCCGACGGAAGCTCACTGAACTCGATTGCCTTCATGCCATGAGCCTTTATACCTTGGTCAACTTATTTCTTGATCCATAGGGTATCCAACTGCACTTGCTCTCGACGAGATTGGATTTCCACATCAAGCCATACCGGTTCCTGGTTGGAGGTATTGCCCGAGGTGGGGAAGCGATCCGAATAGGTGTACACCCGGTAACGTCCCGTATGAAGGTAGGAGAATCGGTAGGCCCCGTTGTACGATGTCCTCAAATCCGTTCCCGGAACCGGATCATCCCCGTACACCAAATAGATCCGTTCATCCATGGCGGGATAGCGCGACAAAATCGTGGTGAAGGTCGAATTCCAATCTTCCACCATCACCACTCCTTGAATCGAGGCATAGCCTCCTTCGCCTGGGCCTGGCTCGCTGCAACCCATCCCCATCAATAGCCCCAGACAAGCCAATCCCTTGACCCAAGCGCCCCAATGCTTCCTTCGATTCAACATACCGTTATCGTTTGATCCAAGCCCGAAGATAAACACGATTCCCGGAGCGCATGCGGAACCAATAGGCACCCTGTGGCCAATCAGAAACATCCACCACCCCACTAGGGTTGGATGCATCGGGTTGTGGAACCAGAGCACCGCTGCTTTTCCACAAAACCTGACCCGCAGCATTCACCAATTCCGCCTCGAAACTTGGATCCCCAACATCGCTACCCTGCCCTGAACCGTTGTACTCGTGCATCCCTGAAATTTCCCAATGAATCTGCTTATCCACGGGGTTGGGAAACAAGCGAAAATTCGGTCTTGTCCATGGATTGTTAGGAACAGTTAAGGCAAAATTATTGTTCGCGGCAATGGTATGGGCTCTGCGTACAAAGGGACCGCTTCCGTTGGGTATCCTTGCCCAGGAAGAATCCAAGACTTGGGCGGGATAAATCACCTCGTCCTGCAAGACGGTATTGCTGTCATAGAGGTACAGCGTCTCTCCCAAGCCCGATAATTTGAAATTGGCATGATACGGGCCTTGGCTGCTATCCTCATCAGCCCATACAATCAAATAACCCCCTGCAGGCACCACGGTATTCCGGGGGAATTTCCATTTGGTGGTGTTCAAAGGGTTATCCGTTAAAACATAACGTCCCGCATTCACTGCCTGATTGGACACATTATGTAACTCAATCCAATCGTCATTCTCCCCGTTATCATCCACAGGACCCCCTTGGTTCATGGCCATAAATTCGTTGATCACCAAACCATTCCTCAAGGCACCGCCCTGTACCCGGTACACCATCACATCATGCTCTGCCCCTGCCGGGAAAAACGCAAGCGACTGCGCGGTGTTGTTGGCAACCGCCTCGGCATAGTAACGTACAACGGTCATCGCAGAACGCCCCGGCAATTCAGCTCCGAAGAGCCCATCTCCAGGCAATGAGTCAAAGTGCAAACCATCATCCCACATGTTGATGCGCTGAAAATTACCTACCCACCCATCAGCATAATATAATTTCACCAAAGATGTCTGTGAGGCATTCGCAACCTTGACACGCACGCGGGCAATTTGTCCAGGCATCGGCGCAATGTTCCAACGACCACTGCTATCGTATTGATCCATACGCAGGATTATTGGCCCTTGTTGGGTGACTTCCACATTAGTATTTAAATAATTGTAACGGTTAGTCACAAAGCTTTTGAGGGAAGGAACTCCAGAAGTATAAGAAGCAGTGGTATATAACTTCTTGGAATCCGCAGCGACCAACGATGCAATACGTGCATTCATCGTGTCGATCATGGGATGCAATCGAGTTGGGTTGAAGGTCTCCGAGAGGATGGTGCGGTAATGGGCCAAGTAGCGTTGCCTCCATTCCGGAACATTCAATAATTTATTCAACAAGGGATAATTCGCGTTGGTCACGTTCTTGAACGGTGTCCATGAAGTACTGGTGGCTGCATTGCTCAGGAAACTTGAATTGCCATCGTATTCAAAGGGAAAGGTTCGACCACTCTCCGGCTCGTAGTACACCATATAATCCATCTTGCCTTTCATTACATAACTATCATCATCCGCAAACACATTCTCAACAGCTAGGTACCACAGAATCTTGTCAATGTCCAGGTATTTGCGCGTGCTGTCCTGCGGTGCGCCTGGCACTTGACTCAGAACCTGGCAGGCCTTGACCAAGGCAGCCCATGTATGGGGTATATCACTGGATTTGAGGCTGTAATAGGTCTTGTACAAATTCGTATCCAACCCCAGGAAGTTCATGCCTGCCGTACCATCGCCCCATTGACCACCGCCCCCCCCTCCTCCGCCGCTGACACCGGTTGTAGCTCGGAATCGAGGACCATCGTTACTCAGAAACCAATCCTCTAGAAATTCCTTATCTACATCCTGAACATTGCAATACAATCCCCAATCCTGACCGTTCACGAACAAGCGAACAAAATTACCCTTGGCAATGGGAGTATGACGACGTGCCGTTTGGTTGTATAACACTTCCCTCATGAAGGTCGCATCCCCGTGCGCATTATTGAATTTGAGGTTACGGAAACCCATCAGATCCTGGTTGGGGCGCAGCCAATCGGTCTCGATTCCAAAGGACTTTTTCTGGGAATTGCTGATGGTCGTATAGGACGTATTCCCCCGGAAGCGCACCCCAACACTGTCCAAAACCTGGGTTCCCAACGACATAGTTGCCAGCAAATTGGTTTCACTGGTATAATTCTGCCCCAACAAGGTCCAATAGTTGGCCTGAGGGAAGGTAAGGTCCACCCTGCGGATGCTGTCCGGATGGTAAAAGCCAGGATCCGGCTTGCCCCCGGTGTACAGAGTCCTACCGTCAGCGGACCACCACCATTCAGAGGGCAGATTCTGAGCCCGGATGGAATGAAACCCTCCTATAACCCACATCAATACGAATAAAATAGAACTTAGAGCCAACGGAAATCCTCTTTTTGGCCCCTCAAAGAATTTTTCTAAATTTTTCATAATAAACCAAAGGTAAGAATACCTTCTATAGACCATTGCCAATGAACAAAGTCAAATCCAATGAATTTACTTCAAGGGCCAGGTACCGGGGTATAAGATCCATTCACATCTCCTTTGCAGAGGGTGCGCACAAGGCCCGGCACCCCCGGTATATTAGCCAACCATGGACCGGGTTGATCTTGAACCCAATCCCCGCCCGCAAAGGCTCCACCCAGCCCCGAGACTCTTCGAGAGATCAGCAAGGCATCCGTATTGTTCACGACGCCGTTGGCGTTCACATCCGCCGCCACAGCCCTTAATCCTGTCAAGGACATAAGGTTCGCAAAGGTGCGGCTCACCAACAAGGCATCGGTCGCATTGACTCCACCCCAATTCACCACATAGGTCCATTCCGGGGTCACAGTGGTTGCAGGCAGGCTGTTCCAACCAAAAGCACCGTTGGCATCGCAAACGCTGTTTCCCACCAAAACCAAGAGTGGATCACGCACCCTCACCGTCGTTCCCGCCATCGGTGTTTGGGCATTGTTATCGTACACAAGCCTTCCATCCAGGGCGTTGCATGTCCCGGCGGTAATTTGTCCCGAGAAGTAAATCACCGGTAAGCGCTGACCCCAACTGCCGCTAATTCTGCAGTTTCCGGTCAGCGTGTCCCAAGCCGGTTGCAACCCCCCGGATGGCCAATTAACCCCCGCCGGTAACACCAAACGCAACCTCAGCAAAGGCCCCCCCATCCAATTCACCGCCGAGGAATTGTTCCAGGCGATGACCAAAGAATCCGTGTACAAAGCACTCGATGCACTCGATGGGTAGGCCGTAACCTGCAAGCCCATCGCCTGCGCATTCACTGCCTGAAAGCTCGAATACCGCATCATCCCGAGCGGCAGGTCCAGCTTGAGCCTTCCGCTTTGGACTCCGGTCAAATCACTGTGCAGCACCTCCAATTGCACCGTATCCCCGGGGCATTTCACGGCAGAGCCGAGATGCACCGCCGAGGACGCCGTCCCAAAGAACCATTCCGTGGAGAATGGCGCACATACCGACCTGGGGTTCAAGGCCTGCACCGACCAACGATACACCTTGTTGCTGAGCAATTGCCCGCCCCCGGTGTACAGGAACTGCGTGTCGCTGACCAGAAATTCCTGGGCAGGTGTGGTGAACCAACGAATTCGTAACACATACTGCGTTGCTCCCGGCACCGAACCCCAACGGAAGCGGAGGTAATTCACCGGCAACCCGTAAGTTTGGTTCAAGGGCTCATGCATTACAGGGGTTCCCACCACCGTATCGTAGGTAGGCATGGGCGGTGTGAGCAAATAGGATCGAGGTCCTGTCGCCGTCACCGTGGACCGCATAGCCGCCTTCTGCTCCACCGTGAAAGAATCCTGGCAGGCATCGTTGGCATAACTCATGAACAACCTCC
>VGFN01000050.1 GCA_016868875.1 Bacteroidota bacterium | reverse complement strand
ATTTCAATTTCACACTATCGTCGGTGAACAATGGATCGGCACCATTGAATCTTACTTGGGAGGTTCTCGATGCGAACAATGTTCCTGTGAGCGGTTTCCCAACATCGGCCTCCAATGCAGGTTTGGGTGCAATCCTCTTCAGTCAGGCAGCTCCTTTGACACCGGGAACCTATACGATCCGTGCCACTTCGGTCTCGGAGGTTAATGGTTGCGCAATCCCTTCAGCAATTTTGGCACAGTATTATGTTTCAACAATTGTAGTGAAGCCACGTGCTACGGCCACAATTAACGAGACCATTGCATACGGCTCCACCTTTACCGTATGCGGCCAAACCTACAACGCTGCCGGTACCTACACTAAAGTATGTGCAGGTGCGGCATCCAACGGTTGTGACTCTGTAGTAACATTGAATCTTACCATTCTCCCTCCGCCTTGTCCTGCTCCTTCGGCACTGGCTGTATCAGGAATCACCGCATCCGGGGCTACGTTTGCTTGGACAGCTGGAGGAACAGAAACAGCGTGGGAAATTTCTATTCAAACGGTCACTGGTGTACCTGTAGGCAACGGAACCTCTATTTCCTCCAATCCTTACACTGCCACCGGTCTAATCTCCAACACGGTGTACCTTGTGTACCTGAGGGCGGCTTGTTCTTCAGTGGATAAATCCCCTTGGATCGGCCCCGTAAGTTTCCGTACCCTTTGCAGTGTCTTTACCTTGCCCTTCTTTGAAAGTTTCGAAACTGCTCAAGGAACGGTTTCCTGCTGGTCCGGTAATTTCGCAGCAGGTTCTACCCCAGGTTGGCAGTATATCCGTCTGTCTGCGGGGTCTGCTCCGTCCAATCAGACGCCCGCATTGCCCGACACCTTTGCAATGCGTATTCCCTTCTATGGCATTGTGTCGGGAAGCTATAGTTTGAATACTCCAACCTTTACGGCGAATCCAGTCGGTGCTGTGTTGACTTTCAATTATGCGTATGCGGCTTATTCAGCAGCAGAAATTGATAAGTTGGAAATTATGGCCTCTACCGATGGTGGCGCTACCTACAGCAGCCTCGAAATCATGAACGGCGGTCCAAGTGGGCCTCTGAACACAGCAGGAACGACCACCGCCAACTTTGTGCCGACATCGGCGCAATGGGGTCTGAAGACGGTCAATCTGCCCGCCAATACTAACCGGGTTTCATTCAAGGGTATTTCAGAGTATGGTAACAACTTGTACATCGACAACGTTCGGGTTGCCAATCCTCCTCCTTGTTCAGCTCCCACAGCACCAGCTCTTGTTGCCAACAGTGTAGGTTCCTCTACGGCCTCCATTTCTTGGACTGCGCCTGCGACTGCGCCTGCTAACGGGTATCAGTTGCATGTAAGTACTTCGTCCACAGCCCCAGATGGTACGACCAATCCTACCCATTCATCGCTGGCTTCGCCTGCCGCATTGACCGGATTAACCCCTGCAACAGCATATTTTGCTTGGGTTCGCTCCGCTTGTGCCATCGGAACTTCTTCTTGGGTTGGACCTGTTTCCTTCACCACAACTTGTTTGGAGTCCAATATCCCTGCATCCGAGAATTTCGATTCTTATGTAGCTACAGGTGGAACGGCGAATACCGGAACTGCGGTTCCTCCATGTTGGTCACGTGCTAACGGTACTTCTCCGAATTCAGCCTGGAGAACCTATTCTTTGACGAATTCAGCCATTGGATCTACTTCTGGTGCTAATATTTTGGCCACGTTCCCTGCGGTTACAGTAGCCAAAAGCGATTGGGCCTTTACCACAGGCTATAATTTGGTCGGTGGAACAACCTATACGCTCCGTTTCAAAGTGCGTGCGCCAGGTAACGGCCCGAACCGTGAGCGCCTTGGTGTTTATTTGGCGAATGCTCGTACCTCTACAGCCATGTTGGCTGGTCCACGCATCTTCAACGATTCGTCATTGCAGGCTTCCGGTTGGCAGTCCAGAACGGCTCGTTTGACCCCAACGACTTCCGGTGTTTACTACCTTGGTATCCGTGCTTATTCCGTAGCCAATGCAGGGTATATCGGTATCGATGATTGGTCACTAGAAGTAACGACCAGCGAAATTGCTGGTACGTTGAAATACCAAGGCGGTGCCTCGGTATTGGATAACAGCACGGTTACTTTGAGTGGTGCCGTTTCAGCATCCGCGACGACAACGGCTTCCGGTGCATTTGCCTTCCCAGGTCTAGGCAATGGTGCCGTGACCCTCACCGCAAGCACCAACAAACCTTGGGGTGGAATTACCGCCACGGACGCCTTGGCTACCACTCGTCACTACCAAGGCATTGGTTTGGTCAGCGGGTTGAATCTTGCTGCAGCAGACGTGAACCTGAGCGCTTTGGTCAATGCAACCGATGCCTTGATGATTATCAACCGCTACAACGGAACGCGTAACAATTTCCCTGCCGGCGATTGGAAATTTGAATCGAAGAATTACAATTTGAATCTTAGCGAAATCACCACGGATCTCTTTGGTATTGCCATCGGTGACGTCAACAATTCCTACTCTCCTGCTGCAGGTCGTCAATTCATCGGTCTGAACCTTGCTGAGGGTGGCGTTCAATCCATCAGCGATGAAAACTGGATGGACGTGCGTGTTGATCGTGCTTTGGAAATGGGTGCCTTGTCGTTGGCACTTGATATCCCAAGCGGTGTTCGTATAGAACAAGTGGTTTCCAACTTGGAGGGTGGTCGCTTTGACTACAATCTGCACAACGGTCAATTGCGCCTTACATGGTTTGATGTGGCCGGTGTGAAGTTGGTCGCTGGTCAGTCCTTGTTCCGTATGCGGATTGCCTCGGATCGTTCGGTCGCAGTGAGCGATTGGACCGTAGCCGAAGGTTCAGAGATTGCTGACCCATTGGCCCAAGTCATGGAAATGGTGGGTCTGCGCATGCCTTCGCTTCGTGGGCTTCAGGCTGACCTGGTGGCCTCTGTTTATCCTAACCCAACACAGGGCATGAGTTCGGTTCGTTTGAACCTGCCAGCGGCTGGTGAGTTGAAACTCCGCTTGGTGGATGTTTTGGGCAAGGTGGTGATGAGCCAGACGGTCACAAGCCAGGCCTTGAATACCGAATTGCCTGTGGATATGAGTTCTTTGGCGGCTGGCCGTTACGAGCTTCAAATTGAGCTGAATGCCGGTGGACGCAATTACCGCACCCACCTCCCTGTTCAGCGCAGAGATTAATCAGCTGAACCGCGAGCATTAGGGTTTTGCCCGATTGTTACACAAAGCCACCCGAAAGGGTGGCTTTGTGCGTTTATGGTTATAGCTTTGGGTATGCGGAAAATTTGGTTTGCTTTGCTAGCACTAGGTTTGCTAGGGGCATCCTGCCACCGAAAATGCCCAGCCTACGCTCAACAGGATGGAATTAACCACGGCAAGACAGTCGTTGCTGCACAAGGTTCCAAGGCTTAGATACCTTTTGATTAGAAGGTTAGGGCTTGGGTTCTTGGGTGCTTTATGGTGCCTTGGTTCAACATGCCTTGTTAAAGCTCAGAGCAGCGAATTTTTTGGAAATTTTGATTGGGAACAGCGGAATGCGGGTTCTTTGCCGACCTTCTACACGGCTTACAGCTTGGGTGGTGGATTGCATACCGCAGGCTGGTGGTTAGGTGGCAAAAGCATACAAAACAGAACTTTTGCGACAGAATCTCATTGGGAAGCCACGTTGTTCCGTTGGAAACACCCCCGGGCTTTCAAAACCCAGGTGAATCCGGAGGATCAAAACTCCACCTATACCCCGGGATTACTGCACGAGACCTTCACTTTGAATCTTGGTTGGGGTACATCGTACCTGTGGATGGAGAAGGGCATTAACCATGGAATTGAATTGAGAGGAACATGGTCCGGTGGCCTGGCTATGGGGATGCTCAAACCGGTGTATTTGCAAATTATTTATCCCAACGAGGATCCTAACACTTCCAAGGATCAGCCTTTCATAGAGAAGGCTGAAGCTTATGATCCCGAAAAGCATAACACATCGAATATTGCCAAGGCCTCTCCTTGGTTCAAAGGTGTGGGTGATTTGCGGATCATACCGGGAATATATGTCAAAGGGGGATTATCCGCCGAATGGGGAAAGCAAAGCCGTTCACCGCAATGGGTCGAATTAGGCGTCATGGCTGGGGTGTTCCCCAAGCCATTGCCAACGATGGCGTGGGTTGAGAACAAGCCATATTTGCTGAGTCTTTATTTGGCGTATCAAATGGGTCGTCGAAAATAATTTATGGCTGCATAGGGGTTCAATAACGGACTTCGGGGTTGGTGGATAGGCTGTACTTTTGTGAGCAACATGCAGGATCATTCATCCACGATTATCGACCCATCCAAGGCCATCGCAACCCCGGAGAGGCCGCGCAAGCCTTCCTGGTTGAGGGTCAAATTGCCTACCGGGCCAAAGTATCGCAAGGTAAGGGGTTTGGTGGATCAGTACCAATTGCACACCATCTGCGAGAGCGGGAATTGTCCGAATATGGGGGAATGTTGGGGTGCAGGGACGGCAACCTTTATGATTCTGGGGAATGTATGCACGAGGGCATGTTCTTTCTGTGCGGTCGCAACGGGAAGGCCCGGGTTTCTGGATCTGGAGGAGCCTTATCGGGTGGCGGAAGCGATTCGAAGGATGGAGGTACAGCATGCGGTCATCACTTCGGTGAACCGGGATGAATTGCCGGATCGAGGAGCGGGGGTCTGGGCGGCCACGGTGCGGGAAATCCGCAGGCAATCGCCGAAGACCACCATGGAGACCCTGATTCCGGATGTCAAGGGAAATTGGGAAGCTTTGGACACCATATTGGCTCAGCGCCCGGAGGTGGTATCGCATAACATGGAGACGGTGGCCCGCCTCTACCGGCAGGTCAGGCCACAGGCCCGCTACGAACGCAGTTTGGAACAATTGGCCCGCATCAAAGCCGCAGGCCTGCGCACCAAGACCGGTTTCATGGTGGGCCTGGGGGAGACTCCCGACGAGGTACGCCAAATTCTGGCTGATTTAATGCAATGCGGGGTTGATGTGGTGACCATTGGTCAGTACCTGCAACCCACCCAAATGCATTTGCCCGTTCACGAATTTGTCACACCGGAACGTTTTCAGGAGTATGCGGAATGGGGTTTGGGCATGGGCTTGGATTGGGTGGAATCGGGACCTTTGGTTCGTTCATCCTACCATGCTGAGCGGCATATTCATCGCAGAAATGAAGGGCAAAACCATGAGCAGTGACAAAATTCAACGCTCGACCCATCTTGGTTTGAAAGATTGGATTCAAGCGTGGGCAGGGCATTTTGGACATCAAAAGCCATTGCAGCAAGAGCTTATCCGCATCGCCTGGGAGCAATGTGCAGGCCCTTTGATGGCCTCACAAACAACTGCCCTTAAATGGGATGGGGGTCATGTGGTGTACGTGCGCTTGGCTTCTTCGGCCGCAGCGCAGGAATTGCGGTTGCGGCAGCAGGAATGGCTCAAGGCCATGGCCCTCGCCCTGAAGGAAATTCAGATCAACGAAATCAGAACATTTTAAACATTCATCATGACAGCACCTGGGAGCACATTGGTTTTGGTGAGGCATGGGCAGTCGAAGTGGAATTTGGAAAATCGATTCACCGGATGGGTGGATGTGGATTTGACAGCCAAAGGCGAAGACGAGGCGCGCTCGGCGGGTCAACGTTTGACGGGCTTGCGTTTTGACCAGGCTTTCTGTTCGGTCTTGACCAGGGCCAAACGGACCTTGGACTATATTCTGGCCGAAACGGGCCAAAGCGATTGCTCCATCACCTGCGATGCGGCCTTGAACGAAAGAATGTACGGGGATTTGCAAGGTCTGAACAAGGACGAAACGGTGGCACGCTTTGGCGCGGAGCAGGTCCACCAATGGAGACGCAGCTACGATATTCCTCCTCCGGGTGGCGAAAGCCTCAAGGATACCGCGGATCGGGTTATCCCCTACTACGAGGCTTGCATTGCTCCGTTGTTAGGAAGCGGTCAAAATATCCTGGTGGTAGCCCATGGCAATTCCTTGAGGGCCTTGGTCATGGCTTTGGAGGGGCTAAGTCCGGAACAAATCCTGCAATTTGAACTCCCCACCGCCACGCCGAGGGTTTATCGTTTGGATGAAAATCTCCGCGTCTTGTCCGCGGAAATGATTTGATTCATCGGACAAAAATGATTTGAGCCACACCCCAAAGGGCGTTAAATTGCAGACATGAAATTGAATTACGCATCGGACCGCGAAGCGGTGGACGGACTGAGCGCCTTGTACCGTGAATTTTCTACGGAGGCCGCCAAAGTCGTTGTCGGTCAAAGCCAAGCCGTGCAGTCGGTATGGATGGCCTTGTTGGCCAACGGGCATTGTTTCTTGGTTGGAGTTCCGGGTCTTGCGAAAACCACCTTGGTGCAAACGATCAGTTCTGTTTTGGATTTGAGCTTTAACCGAATTCAATTTACCCCGGATTTGATGCCTGGAGATATCACCGGTTCTGAGATTTTGGACCAAAACCGAGCTTTCAAATTCATCCAAGGGCCGTTGTTTGCCAACATGGTCTTGGCGGATGAGATTAACCGCACCCCGCCCAAAACCCAGTCCGCTTTGTTGGAGGCCATGCAAGAGCGGCAACTCACCGTAGGAGGGCAAACCCATCGTCTTCCCTCTCCGTTCTTTGTTTTGGCAACCCAGAATCCCATCGAGCAAGAGGGCACCTACCCGTTGCCAGAGGCTCAACTGGACCGTTTCATGTTCCAGATTCGCATGCAGTACCCGAGCCTATCCGAAGAAATCCAGGTGGTTCGGCAAACCACCTCCTCCATCCCTGCGGTACCCAACAAGGTCATGGACGGGGAGACTTTGTCGTTTTTTCAGCAATTAATTCGTCGAATGCCCGTTACAGACCATGTGCTGGAATATGCAGTCCAATTGGCAGCCTCGACCCGTCCTGGTTCGGAACAAGCCCGCGATTTCACCAAGGACTTGGTGCAATGGGGAGCGGGCCCCCGTGCGTCTCAATACTTGGTGCTGGGTGCCAAATGCCATGCAGCAACCCATGGGAAGTACAGCCCAGACATCGAAGACGTGAAGGCTGTCGCCCACGAAGTTCTTGCGCATCGCATGGTTTTGAATTACAAAGCCGAAGCCCAGGGCCTCCAAGCCGATGATCTTATCACACGTCTGCTTTAAGCAGCTACATCGGTGGCTCGATCGACAACTTTGATTTTGGCACGAAATTTGATGCAGTTAACCTAAAACCTCTAAATCCTTTCCTATGTACATTGTTCTTATGCTGGGTATCATGCTCGCCAGTTGGCTGGTTGGTGCTCGTTTCAAAAATCGTTTCAAGCTCTATGCGGCGACGCCTCTTTATTCCGGATTGACCGGTGAAGAAGTAGCAAGGCGGATGTTGTCCGAACATAACATTAGCAATGTTCAGGTGATTTCTACCGAGGGTCAATTGACCGACCACTACGACCCCAGCAAGCGGACGGTTAACCTTAGCCATGAAGTCTTTTACGGTCGTTCCGTAGCGGCTGCTGCCGTTGCGGCCCACGAAGTAGGCCATGCGGTCCAACACGCCACCGCCTATTCCTGGCTGCAATTCCGTTCCGCGATGGTGCCGGCCCTGAGCGTGACCAGCCGTTTCATGCCTTGGATACTCTTGATCGGTGTCCTTACCCTGCAGATTTTCCCTCAACTTTTGTTGTTAGGGATTATCCTTTTTGCAGGCACTACCCTTTTCACTTTCGTGACCTTGCCAGTTGAATTTGACGCTTCGCGCCGCGCTCTTGTTTGGTTGGATCGCAGCAACATTACCCACAGCCAACAGCACACCATGGCCAAAGACGCTCTTCATTGGGCGGCGATGACCTACGTGATTGCAGCCCTTTCGTCCTTGGCGACGCTTCTGTATTACGTGTCTATTTTCATGAACCGCAGGAATTAAGCGCTTGCTTACCGATACCCATTGCCATTTGTACGCCGATGCCTTTGACGAGGATCGATCGGAGGTGATGCGTCGGGCTGTGGCGGCAGGGATTGGGCGCATTTTCTTGCCCAATGTGGATCTTGAATCCTGGAATAAACTCCCCGATTTGGTGGCCCAAAGTTCGGCGGAACTTGGTTTGTACCCGATGTTGGGAATACACCCTTGCTCGGTGGAGGAGGGGTGGCAGGACCTATGGGATCAAATGAAATTAGCCTTGAGCCCAAACGCCCTTTCATTGAACTTTGTGGGTGTTGGTGAAATTGGCATTGATTTGTATTGGCGTCAAGATA
>VGFN01000049.1 GCA_016868875.1 Bacteroidota bacterium | reverse complement strand
GATGATAAGTCCTGTTCATTTCGGCCAAGGGCCTGTCGGGAATCAGGGAATTAGGATAAAAACTGGACAGAGATGCCATGGTGCTCATCAAAACGCCCATAGGGTGGGTGGAAGCGGGATAAGCATCCAGGAATTTCTTAATATTTTCATGAACCAAGGTCCGGTGAGTGACGCTATGGTTGAAATCATCTAGCTGAGCTGAAGTAGGAAGTTCACCATAAATTAACAAGTACGACACCTCCATAAAAGTGGAATGGGCCGCCAATTGCTCAATCGGGTATCCTCGATAACTTAAGATCCCGACATCTCCATCAATGAAGGTCACCGAGGATTTGGTAGCACCTGTGTTTTTGTAACCTATATCCAAAGTCACCAAACCGGATTCGTCTCTCAATTTGGAAATATCGATTGCCGGTTCGTTTTCCGTACCGACTAGTAGGGGAAGTTTAAAAATTTGGCCTTTGTAATGGAGTTCGGCGTAATCGTTGGACATGGTTTATGGTGTGGTAAGAAACATGTGGTGATAAGGAAAGGAAAATAAAGCTGTTGAGTAAACCATGGAGGCTTTTAACAACCACAATCTTCTACCCCACAAAATTGCACACAATTCACCGATTTCGGAAAAAAAAATTACAGGCCTTTGATCGCTTGAATCAGGTCACCCAGAACGGCCTTGGCATCCCCAAACAACATGCGGGTTTTGGGATCGTAGAACAATTCGTTTTCGACCCCGGCATAGCCTGCCGCCATGGACCTTTTGATGACGATGACGTTCCTGGCTTGATGAACTTGGAGAATGGGCATGCCGTAAATAGGACTACCGGGATCGTTCTCTGCAGCTGGATTGACGACATCGTTGGCCCCGATAACCAATACCACATCCGTGAGGGGGAAGTCCGGGTTAATGGCCTCCATTTCCACCAACAAATCGTAGGAGACATCGGCTTCGGCCAGCAGGACATTCATATGACCCGGCATACGGCCGGCAACGGGATGAATGGCGTATTTGCATTCGGCTCCTTTGGCTGCAAGGATTTTTTCCAATTCATGAACCAGGTGCTGAGCCTGTGCCACCGCCAACCCGTATCCGGGCACCACGACAACTCGCGACGAATAGGCCAACAGGACTGCCGTGTCGTAAAGGCCTATTTCTTTGATTTGCCCACTCATCTCCCGGGCGGCTTGACCCGATCCCGAGTTGAATTGACCCAAAAGCACCGCTCCAAGCGTCCTGTTCATGGCTTTGCACATGAGCATGGTCAAATAAATTCCCGAAGCCCCCACCAAGACCCCACCCATTAACATTGCTCGGTTATCAAAGAGCAGCCCCGTTGTTGCCGCGGTGAGTCCTGTGAGCGAATTCAAAAAAGAGATCACCACCGGCATATCCGCCCCGCCTATAGGCAGCACAAACAGGACCCCATAAACCAAGGACAAGATCATCAAGATCACAATGAGGGGTAACGTGTAGGATGGCCAAGTGGCAATGGCCACCGTGAGGACCAGCATGATCACCAAAAGGCCGTTGGTCACCAAGCCCTGCATGGGAAAGCGAAGCGGCTGACCGCTCACTTTACCGTCCAATTTGGCCATGGCCATCACCGAACCGGTAAACGAAATTCCTCCTACCGCAAGGCTAATCATCAAGGTAACCACATAGAAAAGAAGATAATATTGGCCCAAGACCCCCATGCCCATCGCCTCCATCAACAAATTCACCATCGCATCCCCGTAGAACATGTCCACGACTTCGGAAAGGGCAACCAGGGCTGCGGCCAAGCCCCCAAAGCCGTTGAGCAAGGAGACCATTTGAGGCATTTCGGTCATTTGGGCTTTGGAGGACATCCGCATTCCCCACCAAGACCCAAGACCCAAGGAGATCAAAATCAAGGGCAGATTGCCTAGACCGGGTTGCATCATGGTGACCAAAGTGGCCAGACCCATCCCCAAGGCCAAGGTCCAATTGCCCCTACGGGCTGTATCCGGATGGCTCATGCCTTTGATGCCCAACACAAAGCAAACAAGGGCTACCAAGTAACCGATTTGGATAAGGGTTTCCATTATTATTTCTTTTTGCGGAACATATTGAGCATACGAGCGGTCACTGCAAATCCGCCAACCACATTAACCGTGGCCAGCACCAAAGACAAAGAAGCCAAAACCAAAACAGACCAATGCGCGTCTTCGGCCCTGCCCACCATCAAGATGGAGCCAATCACCACGACGCCAGACAAGGCATTCGAGCCCGACATCAAGGGAGTGTGAAGCACCTGGGGGACTCGTCCAATGACCTCAATGCCCAAAAACACCGCCAAGATCAACAAATACAATTCAGGCAAAACACTTTCAATCAATGCGGGAATTTCTTGAACACTGAATTCCATAATTTCTTATATTAAAGGTTGGTAAAAAGGCTAATGTGGAAGGAGTAGCCCATGTTCGAAGGTATGGACCCTTGAGGAAACCAAACGGCCATAGTCAATTGGAATTTTTCCAAACCCCTGCTTCGGCTAAACAACAGGCACGAACGATTTCGTCATTGCCCAACCCCCACAAGGCAGATGACTCCGAGGATTCCAGCAAGGTCGTGAAAGCCAGTAAATTGCGAGAATACATACGGCTGGCATCCTGGGCTTTGGCAGAGGCGGGTGCGGAGCGGCCGCAAACCAAGGCACGACCCAATTGAAGGTTTTCACCGTCTACCGTGCCTTCGCAATTTCCGCCAGATGCAGCGGCCAGGTCGATAACAACTGAGCCTTCCTTCATACGTTCCAAGAGGGATGAGGGCAAGAGAACAGGAGCTTTGCGCCCCGGGATCTGGGCGGTGGTGATGACCACATCGGCCTTGAGCAATTCTTGTTCCAACATCAATTGCTGACGCTGATGGTATTCTTCGCTTTGTTCAACGGCGTAACCTCCAGCCTTGAGGTCCTCGACGGCGCCTTCCACCTCCACATAACGCCCCCCTAGGCTCTCCACCTGCTCTTTGACCGAAGGCCTGGTGTCAAAAGCCATCACCACCGCACCCAATCGTTTGGCGGTGGCTATGGCTTGCAAACCCGCAACCCCTGCGCCAATCACCAAGACCCTGGCCGGGGCAATGGTGCCCGCTGCGGTCATCATCATGGGGAAACAACGCGGAAGCAAAGTAGCGGCTTCAAGGACTGCCTGATATCCCCCAATGGAGGCTTGGCTGGAAAGAACATCCATGCTCTGCGCGCGGGTTATTCTGGGCAAGGCATCCAGGGTCAAAATGTTCAAACCGAAGGAAGCCCACTGCTTCAAGGTATCCGCATTACGGTCCGGGGCCAAGGTTCCAATCAACCATCTCGTTTCTCCATAACTGCCTTGGTCCCGCGCCGTGTTCAACCAAGCTTCGGCCCAAGCTTTGCCCGAAGAGGATAGCCTGCTGGCATCGGGGCAACGAACCGTGACCAGGGCCTGAACTTCTGTCGGCAAAGCGTCGCGAGAACCCATTTGAGCACCAGCAGCAAGGTACTCTTTGTCGGCATAGGCGGCCAAGGCACCGGCACCTGATTCAACCCATACCGTATGACCCTTGGACAACCATGCTTGGACGAGGTCCGGTCCGGCGGCCACTCTTTGTTCTGGAGAGTTTTCTTGAAGGATTCCGATAAACATAGGTGAGATTCAGGGTCTAGACTTTGAAGATTGCTTTGATCTAACTATTCTATCTGGCTTGTTGTTTGGAGATCTACCGTGATTTAATCCACGTTGATTTAATCCACGTTGTCATGAAGGTAGCGATTTCCGGTTTGAATAATCCCTGAATTCCCTTGACCCGTACCAATGCTTGTGCGGCTTAAAGGGATTTCAGCACTCCCCGGCGCCATATCGGGCTGATACCCGGCACGAACATAGGCCGGCACTTTCTCCAACTCCTCCAACGAAGGCATGCCGGGCGCATTGATGAGGCTGTTGAGTTTGCGAAGATTCTGTATCCTTTGTCGTGAACGAGTCAACACATCATCCTCGTTGGGTCCTGTCGCGTAAACCTCCTGGACTTTGTCCTCGACAAGGGGAGGGGCTTGGGTAGGCGTCGAGGCCTGCGTTGGTTCATCCACGGCCAAATCCCATTCCACCGTTCCATCGTAACCAAAGAAAGGATTGATTTCGGCCTCAACAGACCCATCTTCCTTGGCTTTAGGCTCAACCAATGCAGATCCCTGATCTTCGGATTTCGATGAGGGCTGATCCTCCAAAGTCCAAACCGTGGTGAACAAGTTCATTTCGGAAGGTTCAGCGTCCACCGTGCATTGAAGATCGGTAGATGGGCCTTCATCAATCACCGTGAACAAGGGTAGATTTTCTTGATCCTCCTTCCATGCTTGTTCAGAATGATCGGCAGGTTCCGCGGAGACAGGTGACGCAGAGACAGGTGACGCAGCCACAGGTTCAGAGAATGTCCATTCTTTCTCCAACATTTTGCGGGTTGCTTCCAAAGCCTCCTTGGGATCCAATTCCGAAGGTATGGGTTGCTCGACTGTGGCCTCCTTAGCATCCAGCTGGTGAACCGTCACTGGACTTGGATTATCTGCATGAGAACCAGAAGTTGTAGCCGTTGAACCTTTGGCCGCACCATAATTTCGATTGTTCTGACCCTCAAATCCTGTGGCGATCAAGGTTACACGCATGGCATCACCCAAAGTTTCGTCCGTGCAATTTCCCCAAATCACATCGGTTCCTGCACCGGCCTCGGTTTGCACATAATCATTCACTTCCCCAATTTCATCCAATCGAATAGGGTCATCCAAACCGCTGCTTAGGTTGATCAAAATATTTCTAGCGCCGGAAATATCATTTTCACTCAAGAGGGGTGACGACAAGGCCATACGAACGGCTTCGATGGCGCGATTTTCACCGGAAGCTTGACCGTTCCCCATGACGGCTTTGCCACTGCGATGAAGGACTGTCTTGACATCTGCAAAATCGACATTCACATACCCATCGACCGTGATGATCTCAGCAATCCCTTTGGCCGCTGATGCTAACACGTCATCAGCTTTGGCAAAGGCTTCTTTGAAGACCAAATTCCCAAACAATTCCCTCACCTTATCGTTGCTAATGACCAAAGTCGTGTCACAGAATTGACGCAATTCCCTCAGTCCATCTTCGGCCTGCTCCAAACGCTTCTTGCCTTCAAAACTGAAGGGCAAGGTCACAATCCCAACGGTCAAAATATCCAAGGCCCTGCAGGCTTCGGCCAATACCGGAGCTGCTCCTGTTCCCGTTCCGCCCCCCAAACCAGCCGTAATAAAAACCATTTTGGTGTCAGATCCAATCAATTCCTTGAAATCTTCCATGGTTTCCACCGCAGCCTGTCTGCCAATCTCGGGCTGATTACCCGCCCCTCTCCCTTCCGTCAAAAAGGGGCCCAGTTGCAAACGATTGCGGACCAAATTGCGCTCCAAAGCTTGGTAATCGGTATTGCAAACCAGAAAGTCCACATCCTTGATGCCTTTCTGAAACATGTGGTTCACCGCGTTGCCTCCTGCACCTCCGATACCGATAACCTTGATGATGGCGTTGGGGTTGGAACCCAAGCTGAATTGAAAATTGCTCATTGCGTTCATAGGTTAGATTTAATTGTTATGGTTGAAGTGAATTATTAATTTTATTGGCTAATGTAGATGAATTACGAAAACTGCTGCATGGGACTTTTATCGACGAGAATTTTGATTCAAATCAGGGTCCGAGAGGATGCCGCCTAAGCCTGTAAGCAACCTGTTCAAAAGACCTTTGGGGACCTCTTGGCCTGGAGAGGATGCAGGTTGTTGAGGCGTCGTTGCCTCTATGTCTTCATCGGCTTGTACACGAGTCTTTTCACGGTAATCCAAATCAGCCAAAGAAGTCAAAACCAGACCCGCCACAGTTGCATAAATCGGGGATTTCATTTCCTCCGAAGCGTTGCATAAATGCTCTCTGGAATCACCGATGCGAGCCTCCAGGCCGGTAAGCACCGAGAAAAGAAGCTTGATGTTAGGAAGTTGTGCACCGCCCCCGGTAAGGACGATTCCAGCGCTCAACCGCTTTTCATAACCTGAGTTACGAATTTCAAAATGAACATGCTGAATAATTTCTTTGACGCGGGCCGAGATAATACTGGCCAGGGTATGCACAGAAACCTCCCTAGGCTCCCTCCCTCGAAGACCCGGTATGGAAACCACCTCATTGGCCATGTTGCTAGCCACCACGGCAGAACCAAAACGAGTTTTCAAGGCTTCCGCCTGATCAAAAAGCACAGAACAACCTTCTTGAATGTCATGGGTAATGACATTTCCGCCCAAGGGAATCACCGCGGTGTGACGAATGATGTTCTGATGGAAAATAGCCACGTCTGTGGTACCGCCTCCGATATCCACCAGCACCACGCCGGCTTCTTTTTCATCCTCTCCTAACACCGCCTGTGCGGAGGCCAAAGGCTCCAAGGTAAGACCCTCAATTTCCAAATTGGCCTTCTCTACGCAACGCTTGATGTTCATGATGGCCCCGACAGATCCCGTAATGACATGAAACATACCTTCCAGGGTAATACCGCTCATGCCCACAGGATTGGTAATATCCTTCTCGCCGTCCACGATGTAATCTTGTGCGAGGACATTAATAATTTCGTAACCAGCCTGCTGTGGTACCCGAAAAATTTCGTTCCGCAAGCGATTCACATCTTCAAGTGATATTTCGGTTTGAGTGTCTTGCCTGGTCAACATATTTCTTTGCTGATGGCTACGAATATGCTGACCCGCAATACCCACATTGACGGTTCCAATATCGACGCCTGATGAGGCCGAGGCTTCGGTAACAGCTTCGGTGATAGACTTCACCGTCAATTCAATGTTCGCCACCGTTCCACGGTTGACGCCATGGGATACAGCCTTACCCATGCCCAGAATGTCCACCTTGCCGTTTTCGTTACGCCTGGCTACGACAGCGCAAATTTTGGTAGTGCCTATATCCAATCCGACCACCAAGGGCAATTCGGGTGTCTGAGCAGCAGGGCTCTCAGCTGGGGCAGGCTGAACGGTGGACGAAGTTCGAAAAGTGGGAAAATTCAACGGCATACGATTTGATTTTTGAAAATTAAATTGATGGAACGAAACGACTCAGGCGCAGAGTCTGCAGGAGCAAACTTGTAAAAAGAAGATAAATTTCGGAGCTTAGATGGGAGGTCTATGGAGGTCCCTACCCAAATCTCTTGTCCGCTTAGCGTTTTTAAAATCAATGCATTAGAATCCGCACCGGTAACAATATACTGGGTCATGAGCGGTCCAAGAAGGCTGTCTTTGTTCATCGATTCCATGACCATCAAGGCCAAGGTCAATCCTTTGTTGCGGGATTGCTGTGGCAAAGTGGGACGAAGCGGGATCTTACCCAACAAAACAGGAACAGGAGCCGCAAAATCCGCTTTCAAGGGTAAACCAACCCCATCCGTAGCAAGATAATACCCGGAAGTCCGCTCAGGCAATACCCGCAATACCGGTTCTCTATGATTCAAAAAGACCATCAACGCATGATCGGTATCGTAACAAAGCTCTGCCTCGGATAAGTAAGGCAATTTCCTGAGGGACCTTTCTTTTTGATCAATATCGGTCATGAGCTTGCCCTGCAATGGGCCCAAGAAAGCGAGGACATCTTGATCATTGAGCATATGGAGACCGTGTTGGTCTTGCCAAAATATGCGCACCTCCTTGATGCGGGCATGATCCAGATTGTGTTGAGCGAAACCCCATGCCGTCATGCACAAGGCCACCGCAACAAGAGCCCTCAACACCTTCAGCACCTTGCTGATTCTGGGCTGGTTTATCCAATGGGCAAGATTACCTTTCATCGCTTTCCTTGACATTGGATTCCGCCATCACTCGCTCCGAGAGCAAGGGTAAATATTGATCCAAATCACCTGCCCCAACGGTGACCATAATATCGGCCTCGCTGGCCCAAACCGTTTCCAGCCACGTTCCATCCTGCAATTCATCGTGGCCAATGCAGATCGCCGGACAGGTCATGTTGCTGGCAATAAGATCGCTGCTCACCCCTGCAATGGGGAGTTCTCTAGCGGGATAAATGGGGAGCAAGATGCATTGATCCAGCGCACTGAGTGAGGATGCAAATTCAGCGGCAAAATCACGGGTCCTGCTGAACAAATGAGGTTGGAAAATACCCAAAACACGGCTTTGGGGATGCATCAAACGAATACCGCGGATTAAAGCCTCAATTTCCCGAGGATGATGAGCATAATCGTCAATCAACCAACGCCTGCGACCCCGGGCCACATATTCAAAACGCCGTTTGATACCACGGAAATCGGCCATCGCCGGCGCTATGGACTCCGGATTTACCCCGCATTCCAAGGCAATGGTGATCGCCGCCAAGGCATTTTCGATATTGTGTGCGCCGGGCAGGATGCTCGGTATATCCTTGATCACAACTTTCCCGCAATAATCAAACCACAAGTAGCCCTCCGCAACGGCAATGTTATCCGCCCATATTCC
>VGFN01000048.1 GCA_016868875.1 Bacteroidota bacterium | reverse complement strand
CAAGCGGTACACATCACGGACTTTGCCACGGTAGAAACCGGTGACGCCTTGCAAAGGCAAAGGAGCCTTAGGAGACCAATGAATCATGCGTAGAGGTTGCGTTTTGGTAAGCTTTCACGATGGCCTTAACCAAAGGATGCCTGACCACATCGCTTTCGTCCAATTCCACGACCGCGATGCCCTGAAGATTTCGGATCAAATCCAGGGTGGGTCGTAGGCCTGATTTCATGCGTGCCGGCAAATCCACTTGAGTCAAATCCCCCGTCACAATAAATCTTGCGGAAGGCCCCATCCTTGTCAGAAACATTTTGAGTTGGGTGGGGGTACAATTCTGGGCTTCGTCCAAAATAACAAAAGCCTTATCCAATGTTCTACCCCGCATAAAGGCCAAAGGTGCGACTTCGATAATGCCGTCTTCCAGGTACTTGACTAATCGTTGTGGGGGTAACATATCTTCTAGTGCATCGTACAAGGGCCTTAAATAAGGGTCTACTTTCTCCTTAAGATCGCCAGGAAGAAAGCCAAGGCTCTCTCCGGCTTCCACGGCAGGTCGGGTGAGGATGATTTTTCGTATTTCTTTGTTCTTTAGGGCTCTAACTGCCAAGGCGACGGCCGTATAGGTCTTGCCCGATCCCGCTGGCCCCATGGCAAAAAGCAAATCACAGCGATCCATCGCATCCACCATTTTCTGCTGATTTCGAGTTCTGGCCCTGACCACGAGCCCGTTAGGCCCATGAACCAAAATGGTCTTGGAAGCGCTACCTTCTGGCAAATCGATCATGCCGCTGCGTTCGTGACTCCCCACTACCTCATTGAAATCATCATCGCTCAACGTACCGTTGGCCAAACTGCAACGCTTCAACAATTGTTCCCATAACACTTGAAATTTATGCAGGGATCCAGGATGACCTTCCAAGGCCAATCGGCTGCCTCGGAGGGTCAACCGTAAATCCTGAAAGGCTTGTTGGAGCCGGTCTTGCCGTAGCGTTCCAGGCCCAAAAAAATTCAAGGGCTCAATGCCCTGCAATTCAAATTCCAAAACTGTATTTTGATGTTCCAAGGGCATTCGCTTTGGGTGGAATGAGATATTTTTGTGTAAAGGTTGAGGACAATCCAATCAAAATGCCAGTTTTAACGTGCACCACCGATTACGGGTTGAAGGATCCCTACGCCGCCATGTTGCGTGGAAGACTCATGACGCGTTTTCCGGGTTGGAGAATCGAAGACATTTCCCACAATATTAGCAAATTTGACCTCCTGGAAGCAGTTTATGTGGTTAAAACAGCCTATAGTTTTTTTCCACCGGGCAGCCTTCACCTTGTGGATGTTGGATTTTTGCCCATTTTTGGCCAATTTACAGCACCCACGTATTGCGTGACCCGTATTGAAGGGCATTGGTTTGTCCTACCGGACAAGGAAGGTTTGATCCCTCAATTAAGCCAAGCCATTGACCACCCGGTACAGCGCTATCCTTTCACGGTCCCGCAGCCCATGCCGGGTTTTCAGATCCTGAATTGGCTGGACGGACCTGTAGGAATGCTCATTCAATCCATTGAATCGAACCCTGCTTTGGAGATCGCCCCGGAACCATGGGCAGCCCCTGTTCCGGACCAAAGCGCGCGTTGGATCGAAGAACCCACGGTGATCGATGGGGTATTGGTCGGCAAAGTCGTTTACGCCGATCATTACGGGAACTTGCATTCCAATATCACACGCCAAGTCCTGGATCAATTTGCAAACGGCAAATCCATCCATATTCTCCTCAAGAGCGTGCGCAGCAACGAGAACAAGGTCGAGAAGATCCATGGCCATTACCATGCCGTTAAAGACAACGACCTGGTCTTGCTCTACAATGCCGGGGGCTATCTGCAAATCGCATTGGCTCAAGACCATGCCTACAATCTCCTAGGATTGCGGGTCAACGATAGGGTCATGATCGAACGAATCGGATAGGTCATCAACCTTGGCCCTGCGTTGAAAGGATTATCTTTGGGCCATGATAAGACGACTTCAAGACCGTGTTGCCCTGGTCACGGGTGCCTCCAGAGGCATAGGCATGGGGATAGCCAAGAAACTCGCCCAAGAGGGGGCACACCTTGCCTTCACCTACAAATCCTCCGCAGAAGCGGCCCTGAATTTGCAGCAAGAACTCGTGGCCATGGGGGTTCAAGCCAAGGCCTACGCTTCCGATGCCTCCGATTACCTGCAAGCGGAACAGCTCATTGAATCGGTGCTTGCTGATTTTGGGCATTTGGATATTGTGGTCAACAATGCAGGGATTACCCGGGATCAGCTCCTCCTCCGCATGACCGAAACGCAATGGGATGAGGTCATGGACAACAACCTCAAATCGGTTTTTAATATCTGCAAACATGCCGTCAAACCCATGATGAAAGCCCGTAGTGGCAGCATCATCAATTTGTCGTCGGTCGTCGGTCGAAGCGGTAATGCAGGGCAAAGCAATTATTCGGCCTCCAAAGCGGGTGTCATTGCCTTCACCCAATCCTTGGCTAAAGAGCTTGGTTCTCGCAACATACGATGCAATGCCATCGCCCCTGGTTTTATCCTTACCGAGATGACCGGCCAATTGGATGCGGCAGTGGCCGAAGAGTGGAACAAACGCATCCCCTTGGGTCGTGCCGGAACCGTGGAAGAGGTGGCCGAGGTGGTTGCTTTTTTGGCCTCGGATGCAGCATCCTACGTAAGTGGGCAATGCTGGAACGTCTGCGGCGGCATGCAATCCTCCTAAGCGAAGATTCCCCATCTTTGTTCTAAACTGTTGATTTTGGGAACTTTAGAATTCATGTGGGGATCCCCATGGTGGGTTATTCCGTTAGCCATCTTGGTGGGATTGGGCTACGCATGGACAATGCACGGGAAACGCCCTCTGCCCGATATCCAGCGATTTTGGCGGGTATTGTTATGGACATTGCGGGCCTTGGCCGTTACCATTATCGTACTCTTGTGTTTTGAACCTCAATGGCTGAGCATGGAAAGGCAGGTGGACCCGCCCTTGGTTGTAGTTGCCTTGGACCAAAGCCGATCCATGGAACGTACCGGACAACGGCCTGCAGCCATGCTGAGTTTTGGCCAAGAACTCCGTCAAAAATTGGGCAAGGAATACCGAGTGGAAATTTTGGGCTTCGGAGACGAGGTCATTCCTTACCCTTCCATCTGGTCAACGAGCAGTGACCGCCAACCTTCCTTTAAATTTCAAGGCGCAGCCACCAATCCGGATGGGTTAAGATCATGGGTGGATGAACAAATGGGTCAAAACCCCGTTTCGGCGTGGGTCTTGGTCAGTGATGGCCAATTCAATCAAGGCGCCGACCCCTTGTACCTCCTGGACAAGGACAAAGCCCCGATTTACACGCTCACCTGCGGTCAGCCCTCAGCCAACCAGCCTTATTGGAGTATGGGGACGCCTACCGCACCAATCCGAGTCCCTGCCGAAAGCTCTTTTGAAATTGCGACCACAGTTCAAGGTCTACTGAGGGGTTCTATAGGGCTTAAGCTAGAGCTTCTCTCGCTGGGCCTCGCCGCTGCCTCCGTGGGCAATGGTCAAGAAACAACCCTTGCAGACCAAGCCAAAGTGAACCCGGGTAGCTCCCCATTTTCGTCCACGATTCAGCTCAAGGCCTCGGTGGGTAAACCCGGAATTTATGCTTTCAAGGTCAGAGGTGTCTTAGAAGGTTTTTCCAAGGGGTCTGGCGCGGACCCCTTACCCAACCAAGTCGAAGAAAGGCTGATCCATGTGGAGGCCGTGGAAACCTTGCGTCGCATTCAAATTCTAGCCCTGGCCCCTCACCCCGATCTGGGGGTGCTTCGACAAACGTTGGAAGAAACCCTGAATTATCGCGTTGAATTGAGTTACGGACTTCAAGGCCTTGAGCAAGCTGCCAAAGATGCCCTTGCGGACCTCTACATCCTGCATCAATGGCCCTCTGTAGATGCAGGACCTGCCCGTAATCCATGGTTAGAGCAAATTTACAAGCAAGGAAAACCACTTTGGTTCCTGGGGGGGCCTCGAAGCCAATGGGCCTCATGGCCAGGGAATGCTCAAAGTCAAAACGCATCAATATCCTCCATCAGCGTTTCCCCTGCTTTGAATAAATCTTGGAATGCCTTTGCGATCAGCGCCCAGGATGAACAAATGTTACGAAGATTGCCCCCGCTTACCGTTTGGGTATCCGGCCCTTCGACTTTCCCCCAAAATCAAACCCTTTTGTACCGACAAATTGGCTCAGTGAATTCTGAGAGGCCTTTGTGGACCATCGATTATCAAAGCAATCCAGCCAAGGCCTACCTCTGGGGGGAGGGCCTTTGGCTTTGGCGTTTGGCCTCCATGATTTCCGTGGAGTCATCCAAAACAAGCTCCGATAATCTACCCCTTGCCATCCATCAGCGTTTGATTCTGCAAACTGTTTCGTTGTTATTGAGCGGTCGCGAAAGCGATCGTTTTGAGGCCAAACCCGTCAAAGCTGTCTTTAACGAAACCGAGAATGTAGTCTTTGAGGCAAGTTCACGCAATGCCTCCGGTGAATTTGAGAACAGCGCCCCATTGGTACTTCAAATCTCCTCCGAGAACAAAGTCCTGTACGAAGGAGCGATGACCCCATCCGGCATGGGCTATTCCCTGAGCGCTGGTCGCTGGGTACCGGGGACCTACCAATATACCGCAACCCTGACCCGGAATGGAATCGCAGCGATTCGAAAGGGGACTTTCGCCGTTAGCCAATACGATTTGGAGTACGGATCGGGACTCGCCAACCAGGCCTTGATGAATCAACTCACCGCCCTGCATGGGGGCTTGGCACGCCAGGCCGAGATTCCAAAAAACTCTGCCAACGGCTCCAGGCCATCGACCGCTCTAAGCGATGCCGTTGAGGATTTTGCAAAGCATATCCTCGAAAATCCTGTGATCAAACCCAGCAGCTACCAGGTCACCCAACTCACCGAATGGTCTTCATGGCCCCTTTTGTGGATCATCCTGTGGGGCTTTATGGGATTAGAATGGCTCCTTTACCGTGCTTTGGGCGGTAAATAAATAATTACAAAGCAGCAACAAGCAACAGACCATACGATTAATTAGAATACATAAACAACGGGGTTGATCTACAAAAAGCCTTAATCTCGGAAGTACCTATAAGTTTCGAACGTATTTCAATGGTCAAACCCTAGACTCCACCAAGACCATCAACCAGAACAATTTCTCGTACACCATCGAAATGGACTCATACTGCAATCAGTTTTAATTGCACTTGGGCCTTTCACAGAGGCTCAATCCTCTTTGGCCAGGAAGTTTAGTCTTGCGTATTCGTTGAATCGGGAAACCAAAAAACAGATTCTCCGGGCTTGTACATCCGGTATTTTTCGCGGGCTAGCCTTTCGAGAAGCAAGGTGTCCGATTCAAGGGCGGCCTTTTCTTGATTCATAAGCTGTATCGACGAGTCGTAATACCGCTGCTGTTCTTGTAATGCTCTTAGGTCGTCCACGGTCTTCCTTTGGCCCCAATAATGGTAATCATCCAAGAAGACCAACCACACCACAAAGGCAATTCCGGTCAAGAAATAACGATTGCGCAAGATGATTTTTAAACGACCCAAAATCATTTTTAGGAAGAAAAAATTGGGCTGACCATTACGCTTTTTAATTCACCTAAACGAGTCCATAGGAAATCTCTCCCCCTACGCGGGACGAAACTTGAACGAGCCCGCCCCAAAAAGAGCTGAATCACCAAGTTCCTCTTCGATACGCAGCAGTTGGTTGTATTTGGACATACGATCTGAGCGCGAAGCAGAGCCTGTTTTGATTTGCCCAGTACGAAGGCCTACAGCCAAATCCGCGATCGTGCTGTCTTCAGTTTCCCCGGAGCGGTGGCTCATGATGCTGGTATAAGAAGCCGAAGTAGCCGCTTGAACCGCTTCCATGGTTTCGGTGAGGGTGCCGATTTGGTTTACCTTCACCAAAATGGAATTGGCAACACTCGATTCAATTCCCCTGCGAAGTCTCTTCGTATTGGTCACAAACAAGTCATCCCCTACAAGCTGCACTCGCTGACCCAGCTTGGAGGTCAATAAGCCCCAACCTTGCCAATCGTCTTCCGCTAAACCATCTTCAATGGAACAAATTGGGTATTTCTCGCACCAAGAGGCCCAAAAGTCAACCATGGCCGCGGAATCCATGGTCTCACCGCCCGATTTATGAAATCGGTACAAGCCCGTTGTAGCATCGTACATTTCGGTACAAGCCGCATCCAATGCAATGGCAATTTGAGAACCTGGAACATATCCTGCCGCCTCAATCGCCTTCAACACAAGCTCCAAGGCTTCGGTATTGTTACGAATATTGGGAGCAAAACCACCCTCATCCCCCACATTGGTGGAGAGGCCTTGGCTGTGCAATACCTTCTTCAGATGATGAAACACTTCGGTTCCCATTCTCAAGGCCTCTGAAAAGGTGGAGGCCCCCAACGGCATCACCATAAATTCCTGGAAATCAATTCCATTATCGGCATGTGCCCCCCCATTCAGGATATTCATCATGGGTACAGGCAACAAATTCCCCTGAATTCCTCCAACATAACGATACAATGGCATCCCCAGCGATGCTGAGGCGGCCCTTGCGCATGCCAACGAGACCCCTAAAATCGCATTCGCACCCAACCGAGACTTGTTTCCTGTTCCATCCAATTCAATCATCAACCGATCGATGGACTGCTGTTCGTAAACAGAAATACCCTCAAGTTCAGGAGCGATGATTTCATTAACATTTTCTACAGCTTTGAGGACTCCTTTGCCCATGTAAACCGCAGAATCACCATCTCGCAACTCGACTGCTTCGTGCATACCAGTGGATGCACCAGACGGTACCGCGGCTCTGCCTGTACAGCCATCGGAAGTAATCACATCAACTTCGATGGTGGGGTTTCCTCGAGAATCCAAAATTTGTCTGGCAAAAATGTCCTCAATGATTGGCATAATACTAAAGTTTTGAGTGTTTTATAAAATAATCGATCAATGCGCCATGCTTTGGACGAAATCATCGAAGAGATACAAAGAATCATGGGGTCCAGGATTCGCCTCGGGATGGTATTGTACGGAAAATGCTGGGCGATCTTTCCATGCAATGCCCTCTACCGTTTGATCATTGAGGTTAACATGGGTTAGTTCCACATGGGGATGATCTGCCAAGGCATCCATTTGAACAGCAAAGCCATGGTTCTGGGCTGTAATTTCAGAGTGGTTACGTCGTAGGTTTCGAACAGGGTGGTTGGAGCCTCGATGGCCGTTATGCATTTTGAAGGTCTCCAACCCCGCTGCGCGAGCCAAAAGTTGATGCCCCAAACAAATCCCAAAAACGGGTAATCGTTCCACCAACGCCTTCACTACCTGCACTTCTTGATTCATGGCCGACGGATCACCCGGGCCGTTGGACAACATGACCCCGTGGGGGGCATAATCCAAAATTTGCTCCAAGGTGGAAGACGAAGGGAAGACCATAAGTTCACAGCCACGCTGACGTAAATGCTGTAACATATTTCTTTTGACCCCGTAATCCATCACCGCTACCCTGTATAAAGGAGTTTGAGCCTCAGATCCGTCCTTGGGCTCAGGGAATAATCTGTAGGGGGTTGGCGTGCTCACCTGCGGTGCCAAATTCAAACCGGACATGGTGGGCAAGGAAGCCAAAGCCTTGGTTCCCAATTCCAAGCGATGTTCACCCGCTGAGGCCGAAACGATTACAGCATTCATCGCCCCATGGCTCCGAATATGCCGAACCAGCGCCCGAGTATCGATCCCTTCAATTCCCATAACCCCTTGGGCCACCATGTATTCGGCCAATGAAGAATCCGCCATAAGCCTGGAGTGCTTGTTGGAAAAATTCCGCGCAATGACCCCGCTGATCTGCACCTGTGACGATTCCGTATCCGAGGCATAGGCCCCGTAATTTCCCAAATGAACAAAATTATGAACCAACAATTGCCCTTTGTAGGAAGGGTCGGTAAACATTTCCTGATACCCGGTCATCCCGGTATTGAAGCAAAGTTCACCTCCGCTATAACCCTGATCAGACCCTATGATTTTACCCTCAAAGCAGGTCCCATCGGCCAGTACAAGGGTTCCGGGCGTGGGGGTATGAAAAACCATAGTGTAGCCAAAAATACACCCAAAGGCCCGTTTTATTCGCCTCTCCCAAGAAGGGAGTCGAAATATTGATTGGAACTCAGATTGCGGACGAAGCGTTGTAAAGACGGCTTAGGCCTCCTTACGATCCTCGTCTGCTGCCTTCCCTTCCTCAGACTCTGAAATCTCTGAGGATGTTGATTCAGCGACTGCATCATCGGTATTGACTTCCAAAGAGGATTCTTCGGCGGCTACCGATGCCTCCATTGGAGACTCATCCATTGGGGCTGCATCCATTGGGGCCTCCTCAACGGACGCCTCGCTAACAAGGACTGCAGCTGTTTCTTCTTCAACGCTCGCTTGATCCATTAATGGGGTGGCTGGAGCCACAGAACTTCCGGC
>VGFN01000047.1 GCA_016868875.1 Bacteroidota bacterium | reverse complement strand
GAAGGCAACGCGGACATGGGGACCACCGTGTCTTCCTCCTTGTAGGTGGAATGAGCCCGGACGGCATGACCGATTTGCCGACGCAGTCGCCACAAGGTCTCCTTGGTATCCGCTTGATCAGCCAATCGTATATCGCCGGCGCCTTCTTGTTCCAAAATTTTGGATAAACGTTCCGCGAGCGGGTACAGCTGATCCAAACTGTCTCCATCCAGCTCAATAAGTAATTCCGCAACCACATCGGAAGGAAATGGCATGTTGATTCCAAGAAATTTTGCAGACATCTCCAAGGCCTCTTTCTCCATGAACTCCACTGCCGAAGGCCGTATCCCCGCAAGTTGTATGGCCGAAACGGCCCTGCAAGCTGACTCCAAATCATAGAATGGCGCTGAAAGCAGCAAATCAGCCCCTGGAGCGGGGATCAACCTCAGAACAGCCTTGGTAATCACCCCCAGGGTACCCTCGCTGCCGACCATCAACTGCGTGAGGTGATACCCTGTGGCGTATTTGGTCACGTTGGCCCCTGTCCAAATCAAGGAACCGTCCATCAAGGCAACCTGCAGGTTCAAAACATAGTCCCTGGTGGTCCCGTATTTAAACGCATGGGGTCCCCCTGCCGACTCCGCCAGGTTCCCACCCAAGGTACATGTCCCCCTGGACGAAGGGTCTGGTGGGTAATACAGGCCAAATTCCGCCACCGACTCCTGGAGCACTTGGGTAATCACCCCCGGTTCCACGGTAACCTGCAAGTTGGCCGTATCAATTTGTAAAATTCGGTTTAAACGATCCGTGCTCAGGACCAAGCCACCCCGTACCGGCAAGGCACCTCCGCTTAAGCCTGTTCCACCCCCTCGGCAAGTCACCGGAACCTTATACCGGTTACACAAAGCCAAAATTCGTGCCGTATCCTCAGCGCTACCCGGAAAGACCACCAAATCAGGTTCGAAACAATAATCATCGGTCTCATCCCGGCCGAAATCTTCCAAATCGTTAAATCGCACGGCATCCGCTGGCAGGAATACAAGGATTTCATCCAAAAAAGACGTTGTCAAAGCCATGGGCCTAAGTTATTGAATTAATTTTGCGCTTCTTCAAACCTAGCCTTTTTCCAAAGTCAAGAACCCCCTGCCGATGGCCGAGATAATTCGAATGCCCAAAATGAGTGATACGATGACCGAAGGGGTCATTGTCGCTTGGAACAAAAAAGTTGGCGACCCTGTCAAATCCGGCGATATCCTCGCGGAAGTTGAAACCGACAAGGCCACCATGGAATTGGAAAATTATGTCAAGGGCACGCTTCTTCATATCGGTGTGGAGCAAGGCCAAGCCGTCCCGGTGGATGCCATCATTGCCATCGTGGGCAAAGAGGGCGAAGACATTTCCTCTTTGTTGTCAAGCCAAGGACCAAGCAAGGCCTCCATTACCCAACCTGAAGCACCATCGAATCCTGGACCCAGCGTACCCATGGCCTCGAAGGAAGAACACCAAGGCTCAACCGATGAGCACCAAGGTTCGACCGATGAGCATCGTGTGAAGGCCTCCCCACTCGCCAAAAAAATGGCTGCGGATCTCGGACTTTCTTTGTCTCAAATCCAAGGGACGGGAGACCATGGCCGAATCGTGCGCCGCGATATTGAGAATTACCAAGGATCTGCCCATTCAGTGACCCCACCAGCATCGGGGTTGGGAACGAGCATGGATTTGAGTGCTTACCTGAATAGGGCAGCGGGTCAAGGCGAATCCTTCAAGGATATGCCCTTATCCCAAATGCGTAAAACCATTGCAAGAAGGCTTTCAGAATCCAAAAATGCTGCCCCTCACTTCTACCTCACCATGGAAATTGACATGGACCAGGCGATAGAGGCCAGGGCCCGATTGAACCAAAACTCACCGGTCAAAATTTCGGTCAACGACCTGGTGATCAAGGCGGCTGCCATGGCCTTGCGGCAACATCCCGTGGTCAATTCCTCCTGGCTTGGCGATCGCATTCGACAAAACGACCATATCCATATCGGAGTGGCTATGGCCCTGCCCGAAGGACTTGTGGTGCCAGTCCTCCGCTTTGCCGACCAAAAGAATTTGGTTCAATTGGCCAGCCAATCCAAGGACTTTGCCGCCAAAGCCCGAGAAAAGAAGCTCCAGCCACAAGATTGGGAAGGTAATACCTTTACAATTAGCAATTTGGGAATGTTTGGTATCGAGGCATTCACCGCCATCATCAATCCACCGGATGCTTGCATCATGGCGGTTGGTGCAGTTCGCGAATGCCCTGTGGTACGCAACGGACAATTGGGAATCGGACAACGCATGACCGTAACATTATCTTGTGATCATCGGGTGGTGGACGGCGCAACCGGTGCCGCCTTCCTCCAAAGCTTTGCGTTGATGCTCCGCGATCCAGTTTCGATGCTGCTCTAAGCCTTCTTTACCTAATTTTCTTGGGTTTCTGAGCTTGTCCTCCACCGATGATTTTGAGGACATCGCTGTAGAGCGGTTCATCGTAAACAGCTTCCAGGAAATTTCCTTGCGGGTCAAATACATAGAGGGAAGGTACATGCATGTCCCCAAAGGCCCTATAGAAAGAACCCTCCCGATCCGCGGCCAAATAGGTAAGCGGCTTGTCTGTCAGACCAAAATCTTTCATGAAATTCCAGGCCTGGTCCTCATCGAAGCGGGTGACCCATAACCAACCCACCCGAATTTCTTGGCCGCGTAATTTTATTTTGGTACCTGTCGGCTTCTCTCCAACGGTTGCAGCCAAGCGCCTGCAATGGGAACAATCCGGATTGAAATAAGAAACCACCAAGTATTGCCCTTTGAATTGATGCCTGGTCACCACCCCGCTACGGCCAATCAGAGGAAATTCGAAAACAGGGACCTTGGTTAAGGTTTCTTCGTTAAGCGATGGCTTGGAGTACCACCACCAAACCAAGGAAGCCAGCAGACCAATGGAAGCAGTGATGAGCGCAAGGCGAAACAAACGGGTAATTTCCATGGCATCTTTGGGGATTTGGCCCAAATTTACCTGAAGAAAGGTCTTAGTTATCTTTGACCCCTTCCATGAACAAGAACATACCTCGACGAACCTTTGCGATTATTTCCCACCCTGACGCTGGGAAAACAACCTTGACCGAAAAGTTCTTGCTTTTTGGTGGGGCGATTCAAACGGCCGGGGCTGTTAAGTCCAATAAAATTCGCAAGACCGCTACTTCCGATTTTATGGAAATCGAAAAGCAAAGGGGTATATCGGTATCTACCTCCGTGATGGGATTTGAATACGGCGGATGCAGGGTGAATATCTTGGATACTCCTGGTCACAAGGATTTCGCAGAAGATACCTACCGCACGCTCACCGCGGTGGATTCGGTAATTCTGGTGGTGGACGCCGCCAAAGGAGTCGAGGAACAAACCGAGAATTTGATGCGGGTATGCCGAATGCGTGCGACACCGGTCATTGTTTTAATCAACAAAATGGACCGCGAAGGCCTGGACCCCTTTGACCTGCTGGACGAACTCGAACACAAATTAGGGCTGACCCCTTGCCCACTCAGTTGGCCTATTGGTCAGGGCGATCGTTTCAAAGGCGTCTATAACAAGCATCGCAAACACCTGGATCTTTTTTCGGCTTCCAAGACCAGCATCGCTTCGGATATACGCAGCTTCGATGACCTTAACGATCAGCAAATTGACGACTTGCTCGGTCCATTGGCCCGCAAACTCCGTGAAGACCTGGATTTGTTGGAAGTGTATGGAGACTTTCGACAAGAATCCTACCTCCAAGCAGCGCAAGCACCGATTTTCTTCGGATCTGCCTTGAATAATTTTGGTATTCGGGAACTTCTGGACACCTTTGTGCAGATAGCCCCTGAACCCGGACCTCGTGAAACCCGAACGGGGATCATCGAAACCCAACATCCCAAGTTAACGGGGTTTATTTTCAAAATCCACGCCAACCTGGATCCCAATCATCGGGATCGCATCGCCTTTATGCGAATTTGTTCAGGAAAATTTGAACGTAACAAATTTTATCACCATGTCCGTTTGGACAAAAAAATCCGATTCTCCGCCCCACTCCTTTTTCAAGCGAGCGATCGCAACACTGTTGATGAGGCCTGGCCGGGAGACGTGGTGGGCCTCTACGATACCGGGAATTTCAAAATTGGTGACAGCCTCACCGAAGGGGAGCACTTGTTTTTTAAGGGCATTCCTGCCTTTTCTCCGGAGCTCTTTCGCAGAGTCGAAAACCTCGATCCTTTCAAGGCCAAACAATTCGAAAAAGGCCTAAGGCAATTGACCGATGAAGGGGTGGCTCAACTCTTTGTGCAACAACCGGGGAATCGCAAAATCATCGGAACCGTAGGGGAATTGCAATTTGATGTGATTCAATTTAGGCTGCTTCATGAATACGGAGCCAAGGTACAGTACCAATCCCTCCCCTACCTCAAAGCGTGTTGGATCCATGCCGCCAATCCTGACAAGATCGAGGATTTCTTTCAATACCGACGTGAGCATCAGGCTTTTGACAAAGACGCACGCCCGGTGTACCTGGCAGATTCTCAATGGATGTTACAAAGACTGCAAGCAGAAAATCCTGATTTGGAATTCCGATTTTCTGCAGAACTCATCTTGGAAGAATCCTTGGATGCTGCTGACGATTGAGGGATTTGCCAACGATGGAGGCCCACTAACCCAGATAACCCCGCAATCGCTGGGTCTTGTGCATGGAACGTAAACGCCTCAAGGATCGCTCTTTGATTTGGCGAACCCTCTCCCTGGACAATTCAAAACGAGCACTCAGCTCATCCAACCCAAGCACCGATCTTCCGCTAATCCCAAAAAAACAACGGATGATCTCGGCTTCCCTGCTTGGCAATTCACGTAAGGAAGATTCAATATCGACCACCAGCGATTCTTGTTCCAAACCCTGGCCAGGTTGGAGATTTCGATCCTTATCCTCCAAGCGATCCATGAGTTTAACATCCTCATCATCGGTAACAGGAGCATCCATGGAAAGATGCCGAAGGGATAAAGTGGATGTCTCGCCCACCTCCGCGGGAGTTATTTCAAGGATGGCCGCAAGTTCCTGATCGGAGACCTCCCGCTGCAATTCTTGTTCCATGCGGGATCCAAGTTTAGAGATTCTAGACATTAAGCCCACTCGGTTCAAGGGCAAACGGACCACTCTTCCTTGATCGGCAAGGGCCTGGAGGATGGATTGACGGATCCACCACACGGCATAGGAAATGAATTTGAAACCTCTGGTTTCGTCGAAGCGTCCGGCGGCTTTAATCAGGCCAAGGTTACCCTCGTTGATTAAATCACTCAATGCGAGGCCTTGGTGCTGGTATTGCTTGGCCACCGATACCACAAAGCGAAGGTTGGCGGAAACCAGCTGCTCCAAGGCTTCTGAATCACCGGCCTTGGCTCTGCGGGCTAGTTCTGCTTCACGATCCGCATCAAGAATCTCGATGCGACCAATTTCCATAAGGTATTTATCCAGCGAAATCTGGTCTCTGGAGGTTATTTGGCGGATGATCTTGAGCTGTCTCATAGGTCCCCAATTTCGTTACTCGGAAATTACGACCCAAATCAGGAAAAAAAATCCCTGATAACAAAAAATAAGAAAAAATTAATCTCACTCCGAAGCGGGTGCAGCCTCCGAGGCTGAACCGCCTTCAGTACGATCGCCAAACTCAGGGCGGGGGCCACGATCACCACGGTCAGGGCGGGGGCCACGATCACCACGGTCGGGGCGAGGTCCACGCTCCGAACGGTCACCACGCTCCGGGCGGGGAGAACGCTCCGGCATTCCCTCCGGGCGGGGCAACAATGCTTTGGCCGATAACCTGAATTTGCCAGTCTTAGGATCCACTTCAACGAGCTTCACCTGCAATTCTTGACCTTCAGTGAAGACCCCGTCCATGGTTTCGATGCGCTCCCAACGGATTTCGGAAATGTGCAAGAGACCATCTTTGCCAGGCATAAATTCAACAAAGGCGCCAAAGGGCATAATCGATTTGACTTTCCCGTGATACACCGCACCTATTTCGGGCTTGGCTGTAATGCCTTTGATTCGTGCAACCGCTTTGTCCATCCCCGCCTTATCGGCCGTGTAGATTTGAACGATGCCCTGTTCTCCCTTTTCTTCAATGCTGATGGTGGAACCGGTCTCACGCTGAATTTCCTGAATGATTTTACCACCGGGTCCAATAACCGCGCCAATAAATTCACGGTCAATGGTCAATTGGGTAATACGTGGAACATGGGGTCGATAGTCTTCACGAGGACCGGCCAAGGCCTTGCTCATTTCGTTTAAAATATGAGCACGACCTGCAGATGCCTGGGATAAAGCCTTTAGCAAAACCTCGTACGGTAACCCATCAATTTTGATGTCCATTTGGCAACCGGTAATTCCATTGGCTGTTCCGGTCAACTTGAAATCCATATCACCCAAATGGTCTTCGTCACCGAGGATATCGGATAAAACCTTGAAGCGGTTGCCGTCGGTAATCAGACCCATGGCAATCCCGGAAACTGGAGCCTTGATTTTAACACCGGCATCCATCAATGCCAAAGCCCCAGCGCAGACCGTGGCCATGGAAGAGGATCCGTTGGACTCAAGAATATCCGATACGATTCGAATCGTGTAGGGGCATTCTTCTTGTGGAGGGAGGACTTGTTTGAGCGAACGCATCGCGAGGTTCCCGTGTCCAATTTCGCGGCGCCCCGGCCCCCTGTTGGGTCGAGTTTCCCCGGTAGAAAAGGATGGGAAATTGTAATGCAAAAGAAAATTATTGTATCCACTGATTACCGCTCCATCAATCATTTGCTCATCTTCTTTGGAACCCAGGGTCACCGAGGTCAGGGACTGGGTCTCCCCACGGGTGAACAAGGCCGAACCGTGGGTGGCTGGCAAAAATCCAGCTTCGCACCAAATAGGTCGTACCTCATCCAAACGGCGACCATCAAGGCGACGTTCCTCATCCAAAATCATGTTGCGCATGGCACGGTACTCCACATCGTGGAAGTACTTCTTAACCAAAAACTTATCCACTTCTGCACCTTCTCCCATCGAGGCCACAAAATCTTCGAGGACTTTGCGAAAACCTGCCGAACGCTCATGCTTAGGTGCGCCGGACTTGGCGACTGCATAAACTTTGTCGTAACAAAAGCTTTCCACGGCCTTTTGTAAGGCTTCGTCGGAGCGTTCATGGCAATAGGTACGGGTCGTGACACCCACCTTGGATCTCAGGTCCAATTGAGCTTGGCATTGCGCTTTGATGGCATTGTGCGCAACCAAAATGGCTTGGGCCAAATCTTCTTCGGAGCATTCCTTGGCCTCACCTTCCACCATCATGACATTTTCCATCGTCGCGGCGACCATCAGATCCATGTCCGCAGTTTCAAGCTGGGTCCGCGTAGGGTTGATGACCAATTGTCCGTCAACACGGGCTACTCGAACCTCGGAAATAGGACCATGGAAAGGAATATTGGAAACTGCAAGCGCTGCAGAAGCGGCTAGGCCAGCCAAGGCATCCGGGAGGATTTCCGCATCCGAACTAAAAAGGGTTACCTGTACTTGGGTGTCGGCATGATAATCTTCCGGAAATAATGGGCGCAACGCC
Organism: Bacteroidota bacterium; assembly: GCA_016868875.1. GTDB lineage: Bacteria > Bacteroidota > Bacteroidia > UBA7662 > UBA7662 > SYHX01. The sequence goes on along the minus strand of VGFN01000047.1, from coordinate 937 downwards.
CTGTCAATTAAACGGCTGATGAGAATTTCATAATCCGACAAACGGCCCTCTCTGCGTTGAAAGCTCCCCGGGATTTTCCCGGTTGATGCAAATTTCTCTTGGTAATCCACCGTGAGCGGCATGAAGTCCACGTCTTCTTTGGCTTCTTTGGCGGAAACCACCGTAGCGAGCAAGCGGGTATCGCCCATGCTCAGGAGGACGGCACCGTCAGCCTGTCTGGCCATTAGGCCCGTTTCCAAGGTGATTACTCTGCCGTCCGGCAGGCTAATGGATTGAATATGCGATGTTGGTTTCATGAATACTGTAGTTTAAAAAATGTTAAATTATTTGAAAAATCCACTCCAATGCTCCAAAAAGCCCAATCTTGGGTTTGAAATTCGAACCGAAAAGGAGCGAAAAAAAAGCGGCAACAAGGCCGCTAATTTTTAGATTACCTACGAAGATTCAACTTCTCGACAATAGCCCTGTAACGAGCAATGTCAATCTGTTTGAGGTAATTCAATAAATCCCTGCGCTTTCCGACCATTTTGACGAGGGAAAGCTGAGTGGAATAGTCTTTCTTGTTTTTCTTGAGGTGCTCGGTCAGGTGAGAAATCCTGAAGGAGAACTGGGCAATTTGGCTTTCTGCCGTGCCGGAGTCCTGAGCATTCTGGCCATAACGGCTGTAAATCTCTGCTCTTTGGGTTTTGTCTAGGTACATTATCCGCTTGTTTGGGGCCGCTGGTTCGGTTTGGTAGATTTTCTGGGTTAGATAAACCGATTTGGTGTATAGCCGCTAGTGAATTTTAAATTTAGGAATGCAAAGATAGTCTCAAGAGCCCGTTTTTCCAAATCAATGCCTCAAAAGATCCATGAGCCTGGCCAGGGTCTCTTTGAGCTTATGCCGTGGAACAATCAAGTCCAAGAACCCGCTCTCCAACACCGACTCGGCCGACTG